>JBAWVV010000023.1:0-21699 GCA_037147115.1 Planctomycetia bacterium
GAGTGTGCTCGTTCTCGAAGCGGGAGACCGAGCCGGGGGACGAGTCGCCACCGACAGGCTCGAAGGATTTCAGATCGACCGTGGCTTTCAGGTCTATCTCGAGGCCTATCCAGAAGGGCACCGGCAGCTCGATCTGGCGGCGCTTCAGTTTGGCTGGTTCGAGCCGGGGGCGCTCGTCGTCGATGGCGGCAGGCTCCGCGAAGTGAGCGATCCGTGGCGCCGGCCGTGGGCGGCGGTGAAGTCGCTTCTCTCGGGCACCGTCGGCATCGGTGACGGCCTCCGAACCGCCCGGCTGCGGAGCCGGCTTCTCAAAGAGTTTCGTGCCGGCTCGCTCGACCCCCAGCTTTCGGTGGCGTCTGGCGAGCAGAGTACGCGCGACCGGCTCGTGGCGAACGGCTTTTCCGAAGCCTTCATCGCCCGCTTCTTTGCCCCGTTCTTCGGCGGCGTGTTCCTCGAGCATGGCCTCGAGACGAGTGAGTCGATCTTTGGATTCACGTTCGCCATGTTTGCCCTCGGTCGCGCTGGCCTCCCGGCCGGTGGCATGGGGGCGATACCCGCGCAACTTGCCGCCGAGCTCCCCTCCGGCGCGATCCGCTTCGGCGCCCGCGTCGAGGCGATCGCCCCTGGGTATGTCACGCTCTCGGGTGGAGAAAGGCTCGCCGCGCGGAGCATCGTGGTGGCGACCGACGCCGAGGTGGCGGCTCGGCTCCTGCCGGGGGTAGTGCCGGCACCGCGCGGGTGGAAGTCGACGCGGATGGTCGCCTTTGCTGCGCCGCAGTCGCCGCTCGATCGGCCGATCCTCGTCGTGGGGAGCGACCCGCGGGGCACCATCGACAATCTTTCCGTGCCGTCGGACGTCGCCGCTGGCTACGCGCCGCCCGGGGCGGCGCTGGTGCTCGTGACGGTCCGTCCCGAGTGCGCGCTCTCGGATGTCGACTCGGTTTTGACAGTGAAGCGGGAAGCGGTGAAACTCCTCGGCGCGGGCGCGCAAGCCTGGGAGCATCTGAAAACGGTCCACGTGCCGCGGAGCCTCCCCGACGAGACGCCAGCGGCGCGCCGATCGCGGCCGGCCGGCCCACGCGTGGCCGACGGCCTGTTCGTCGCCGGCGACTGGTGCACGAGCGCCTCGATCAACGGCGCGCTCGTGAGCGGCCGGGTCGCTGCGGAGGCAGTACTGGCGGAGTGATCCTTCGCTGGAAAGGTGAGGGCTCGATGATGAAGATCCTTGGCTTTCAGATCCTCTTCGGGATCGCAACCGTCGCAGCGGTCGTTGCCACGGGGACTGCCGCGCCGCCGGCGTCGCCACGGCATCCCGTGCCAGTGCGGGCCTGGTTCCAGCCCAAGTTCCTCGACACCCGGCCGGAGGTGTACGTCGGTATGAACCTGATCACGTCGCTTGTCGATGCGGATGTGGCAAAGCGCTGGTCTGGCAAGGGCGTGGTCACGCTCAAGTGGGCCTTCGGACCGCAGTCGGAGTATTCGCAGGGGAAGCCGGAGTACTACCGGGATCAGTGCGAGCCGGTCATCGACGGCAAACCGTTTCGCTTTGCGGGCGTGGGAATCGACGAGTGGAATCCGGGGAGCGAGCGCTTCTCGGAGGAGAGCAAAGTGGCCGCTGAGGGCTACCGGGCCGCGCGGGCCACCTGGCCCGACAACCTCGTGGTGGCGTGGGTCACGCGGCCCGACGAGACGTTCCTCGCGCTCCTCGCCGACGGCACGTTCGATCTGGCGATCATCGAGGGGTATTCGTTCATTCCCGACGTCGGTGGGCTCACGCTCGACGGCATCAGGGAACGTGCGAGCGCGGTGGAGAAGGCAGGACTCCTCGATCGGTGCATCGTCTGCTTCGGGTACGTCGCGGCGGGCAGCGACAAGGCCGGGCGACGGATGACCGCGGACGATCTGGCGGCGCTCGTGGGGGCGATGAAGGCGGAGTATCCGCAGATGCCGGGCGTCGCGTTTTACGGATTCGATGACGGTGACCCTGGCACGCCAGACCTGATCGCCGCGGCAGAGCGACTGGGGCTGGAGATGTATCCCTCGAGTGAGGACGGAGTGAGCCGTCGTGATCGATGACGTCATCGCCAGGCTCGCTGAGCGGATCGCCCGGGTCTGGTTGACCGACTGGCTGGACGGCAAGGGCTAGCGCATCGGCTCCACGCGATCGAGTTCTTCCCAGATGCGGGTGAAAGGCACGACCTTCTCCGACCCTCGGCTTCCGTCCCCGGCCGGCGTTACCACCCAACGCTCGACGACGTCGAGGCCGAGGGAGTCGAGGAGGCGGAGCTGCGGCTTGTCGAACCCGCACGGTGCCGACTTGACCTCGATGGCGACGGTGCGGCCGTTGGAGAGATGTACGAGGAGATCAATCTCGACCTTCTCCTTCGAGCGGACATGATTGAGCCTCGGCTGGAGGCCGCGGTTGACGAAGAAACGGGCAACCTCCGACACGGCCAGGTTCTCGACGAGGTTACCGGCCAGCGGGGAGGCGAGCAGCGGCTCCCGGTCGGTCCATCCCTGGAGGCGGGTGGCGAGTGCCACATCCTCGAAATAGAACTTCGGCGACTTGATCAGCCGCTGATTCAGGTTGGTAAAGAACGGCTGCAGCCGCCGCAGAATGCCATTGGTCTCGAGGATTGAGAGCCATGATTGCACGGTCGTCAGTTCGACTCCCGACGCGGCGCCGACCTCGGAAAAGTTCATCAGCTGGCCGACGCGGGCGGCTGTCAGCTGGAGGCATTTGGTGAACGCCGCATGCCGCTCGATGCCGGCGGCAGAGACGATGTCGCGCTCGATGAAGGTGGCGATCAGATCGTTCAGGTACCGGATCGGATCGAGGGTCGGGGAGACGCGGAGCTCCGGCCAGCCACCGAGAAGGAGGTGGTCGTCGAGGCGCCATCCGGCGGCCAGTTCATGGATCGAGAGCGTGTTGAGATCGAAGTAGCTAGCGCGGCCGGCGAGCGATTCGCGGACGTGTCGCTGGAGGAGCGTTTGGTTCGAACCGGTGATCCAGACGTCGGGTGGATCCGCAGAGGCGGTGCCATCCCTTGTGGAGCGACGGTACTCATCGATGCGACGTTTGAGTTCCCCGAACAGCGGCGGGGCGAGAGAGGCCTCGTCGAGCACGAGTCGCGCCGGAAGGGCATCAAGAAACGACCTGGGATCATCGACCGCCTGCGTCCGCAGGGCGACGTCGTCGAGATAGACGACACGATGGGTCGTCATCCGCTCGAGGACGGACGTCTTGCCGACCTGGCGGGGGCCCTTGAGCACCTTGATGGGGAGCGCCCCGGCAGCGATCCGCCGGCCATCGAAATCGCGGGGAATCCACATCGGGCACCTTTTCGACTAATCTAGTCCATTGGACAAGATCGGTCAATAAGTTGATTTCGCAGCTTTTTTTAAGATAGTTTTTCAATATCCGCAGGGCGGTTTTGTTCTCCATCGGATAGGACGGCGGGAGTTCGCCACCGTTCCCCCGATCCCCGCCCCGCGGCCCTGTCGATCCCTCAGCGCCCTCCGTCGTCGTCCACCTCGCCCCCGATGGCGCCATCGTCGTCCGCCAGATGGAGATCGTTCTCGGGGGGGGATAGCTTGGAAAACTTCATGAAACCCCACGAAGCGTCTGGCGAAATCTTCTTAAGCGTACTCCGCTGGCGATTGATCTGGGCGGTTGTGGCGGGCGTGGTCGCCGCGACCGGGTGGTCATGGCTGCTGTCGTGGGCTGCGGGGCTGCCGCGGGTGAGCCCCGTGTCACTCGCTGCCGCCGCCGAGAGGGGCAACACCGCGAGCACTTGGCTTGCGACGTTCGCCGTATTTGCGTTTGCAGTGTTCCTCCTGCAATGGTGGGTGCGTTCGCTGATCTCTCTGCTGATCCGCTTCTGCCGGCGCGGGCTGCGGAGGACCGGCCGATGATGCGGCGGAGTGTTCCTGGCTGGGGTATCGTCTGCGGCGTGGTCTTCTGCCTGTTCTTCATTCCGGGCGGATGCAGGGTTCAGCGCGATGAGAGGGATATCGTCACGCGGGGGCGACTCAACGTCCTCGGCCTCCTCGCCAGGGCGGCGCTGGAGAAGGATAAGCCGTTTGAAAAACTCGCCACGCTCGATGCCTTCCTCGAGGCGATGACGCCGGAGGCGGAAGGGGAAACCAAGTCGCTCCGGACCGACGTACGGGAGCGACCGATCCTCTTCGCGACGTTCGAATCCAAGGGGGCGAAGGGTTTTCAATTCACCTCGACCGGCCGCGACCTCGCGACAGAGGCCGACGATTCCCGCGTCTGGGTCTGTCGCCCCGATCCGAATCGGGACGAGATCGTCGTGTCGAAGAGCTGGAAATAGGGAGGCGTGCAGGAGCGACGTCATCACAAGGCTCGCCGAACGCGTCGTCGGCGAGCCGCATGGGGAGGGTCCGAATTCGGTATGATCGAGAGCCCTGCTCAGGCGGGATTCCGCGATCTGAACCTTCGTCCTGCGCCTCGATGACCAACCTCCCTACGACCGCGCCCGCCCCGACGACGCCCGGCGCCATCGTCGTCTGCCAGATGGAGGTCATCCCGGGAAACCCGGAGGTGAATCTCGCTCGGATTCTGCGGGGTATCGACGAGGCAAGCGCGGTCGGGGCGGCGCTTGTGCTCTTTCCCGAGATGGCCCTCTCCGGCTACCTCCTCGGCGACGAGTGGGAGAACGACGCCTTTCTCCGCGACCTCGGGAGCATGAATGACGAGATCGTCGCCCACACGCGCGGGGCTTGTGCGGCGATCTGGGGGAACGTGCGGGCCGTGTTCGGCGGTCATGAGCCGATCCTCGGCCGCGTGCCGGCGCTTGGCCTCCGCGGCGAGGACGGGCGGACGCGGAAATACAACGCGGCGTTTGTGGCCGCCGACGGGGCGCTCCTCGGCAATGGCGTGTTTGCCGGGTTCACGCCGAAATCGCTTCTCCCCAAATACCGCGAGTTTGACGACGCGAGGCATTTTTATTCGCTGCCGAAGCTCGCCCAGGAACTCGGCGTGGCACCGGCCGATCTCGTCGCGCCCTTTGATCTCTCGATCGGTGGTGTCCAGCGGAAGGTGGGCGTGCTTCTCTGTGAAGACCTGTGGGACGACGACTACGCCTTCAAGCCGGTCGACGTCCTCAAGGCGAAGGGGGCCGACGTGATTGTCAACCTCTCCGCCTCCCCGTTCGGCATCGGCAAGCAGGCGAAGCGCGACCGCGTCCTCGCCGCCCGGACCCGCGGCTGCGAGTGCTTCTATGTCAACGCGACCGGCGCCCAAGACAACGGCAAGAATGTCTTCCTCTTCGATGGCGCCAGCCCGATCTACGTCGACGGCTGCAAAGTCGCGCAAGGGGCATCGTTCCGCGAGGACACCGTCTCGCTGATCTCGGGCCTCGTGGCCGATCCTTCTGAGATCGCCAAAGTCCATGCCGCGATTGTGGCGGGGCTGAAGGCGACGCTTCATCGGATCGGAGCGCGGAAGGTCGTCATTGGGCTCTCCGGCGGCATCGATTCGGGCGTCGTCGCGGCGCTCTGCGTGGAGGCCCTCGGGAACGATAACGTCATCGGCGTCAACATGCCGAGCCGCTACAACTCCGCGACGACGCGAGGCCTCGCCGCCGAACTCGCCGAGCGCCTCGGCATTCGCTTCCTCGTGGCCCCGATCGAAGAGGCGGTCGACGTGTCGCGCCGGCAGATTGAGGGGCTCACTGGGGCTCCCGTCGAGGGGCTCGTGGATGAAAACATCCAGGCCCGCGATCGCGGCAGCCGGCTCCTGGCGGGGCTCGCTGCCCAATTCGGGGTGATTGATCGCTGCGGCGTCGTGTTTACCAACAACGGCAACAAGACGGAGGTCGCCCAGGGCTACTGCACGCTCTACGGTGACGTCGGCGGCGCGGTGGCGCCGATCGCCGACCTTTACAAGACGCAGGTCTACGAGCTCGCCCGCCATCTCAATGCCACGCACGGCGACCCAATCCCCGCCGGGATGCTCGCGGTAAAGCCCTCGGCCGAGCTCTCCGCCGCCCAGAATCCGGAGCAGGGGGGAGGGGATCCTTTTCAATTCGAATACCACGACCGGCTCCTCTACCAGATGGTTGAGCTGCGTCGTGATCCGGAGGAGATCCTCGCCGACTTCGCCGCCGGCCGGCTCGAGCAGGTGCTGGGGCTCGCCCCCGGGAAAGCCGTCGTGGGGACGTTCTTCCCCGATGCGGCGGCGTTCATCGCCGACCTCGAGCTTGTCTGGCGGCGCTTCAAGGGGAGCTTTTTTAAGCGGGTGCAGGCGCCGCCGATCGTGGCGGTGAGCAAGCGCGCCTTCGGCTTCGATCTCCGCGAGGCGCAGATCGGGGCCCGGTTCACACGGCGCTATTCCGTGCTCAAGGAGCAGGTCCTCGCTGCAGCCCGCGGGTGAGCCTGGCTATACTCCCGGGCCGATCTGGGCCGTTTCCCGGGGCCGATCGAACTGGTTGCAGGAGGAGCGATGCGAACGTTCACCGTCGGTGGTCTCGTGGCGTGGTTGGCGGTGCTCTGCGTGTCGGTGCCGGTGGCAGCCAGCGAGCCTATCCGTGTGATGAGCTTCAACATCCGCTACGGCACCGCCGATGACGGTGTGAACGCCTGGCCGAAGCGGAAGCAGTTCCTCGCCGACACGATTGCTGCGTTTGACCCCGATCTCCTCGGCACGCAGGAGACCCTTGCTTTCCAGCGGGACGAGCTCCTCGGGCTTCTCCACCGCTACGAAGCCGCTGGCGTCGGTCGCGACGACGGGCGGGAGAAGGGAGAGATGGCAGCGCTCTTCTATAAGTCCGCTCGCTTCGAGAAGATCGCCGCCGGAAACTTCTGGCTGTCGCAATCGCCCGAGACCGTTGGCAGCAAGGGCTGGGATGCCGCCCTGCCGCGGATCGCCACCTGGGTGAAGCTCGCTGACAAAGCGGACAAAGCCGCGTTGCCGATCCTGTTTCTCAACACCCACTTCGACCATCAGGGGGCCGAAGCCCGCCGCGAGTCGGCCGCGCTCATCCGTCGCTGGCTCGACGAGCACGGCGCCGGCTCTCGGCTCGTCGTCACCGGCGATTTCAACGCCGGCGAAGGGACGCCGCCGTACGAGGCCCTGTTCGCTGCGGGCGATGGCGGCCAATCCACCCTGGTCGACACGTTTCGCGTCGCGGTGCCGACGTCTGCATCGGCAGGCCCCGAGGGGACATTCACCGGATTCGATGCCAAGAGCACCGGTGGCGAGCGGATCGACTGGATCGGCTGCTCGCGCGATTGGCGCGTGGCGGCAGGAAGCATCGACCGCAGCGAGCGCGACGCCCGCACGCCTTCGGATCACGCCGCCGTGACAGCCGTCCTTGAGCCCACTGCCGAGCCGGCCGGCGCCGTTACGGCCGACGGACGGCTGGAGGCCTTCTTCCGCGACCACCTCCAGGAGAGCTTCCGCCTTCGGCCGCTCGAAGCGAGCGCGCTTGGCGATCACGCCTCCGATCATCTTCTCGACGACATTTCCCCACAGGCTCGGGCAGCGTGGCTCGATCACTGGAAGCGCCAGCTTGCGGCGCTCGAGCAGGAGTTCGCCGGTCTGGCGCTTGAGAAGCTCTCGATCGATGGTCGGATCGACTACGAGATCCTCCGAGACGATCTCCTCCGCAGCATCTGGCTCGCCGAGAACGAGCGGCCGTTCGAGCAGGACGCGCGGGTCTATGGCGCCTACACGACCGACTCCGTCTACTCACTCCTCACGCAGTCGACGCTGCCCAGAGAAAAAAACATCGAGAATGCGATCGCGCGGATGAAGCTCATTCCGGCGGTCGTGGAGGTGGCCCGGGTGTCGCTGGTTGACCCGACGCCGACGATGCTCGAGACGGCGATCGGGCAGAACCGCGGGTCGATCGCGTTTTACCAAAAGGACCTGTTCTCGCTCGCCAGCGATTCTCCGCAGCTTCCGAGCTTGCGGGAGGCCGCCAAACCGGTCGTGGCAGCCCTCGAACGCCATCAGCTGCATCTCGAAAAGGAGCTCCTCCCCCGGGCCCGCGGCCAGTGGCGGCTCGGGAAGGTAAAGTTCTCCAAGAAGCTCGAGCTCATCCTCGACATGGGGTGGGACGCCGAGCGGGTCGTCGCCGAGGCCCGAGCGGAGTTCGAGCGGGTCCATCGGGATCTCGTCGCCGTCTCCAGGCAGCTGTGGCACAAGCACTTCCCTGGCAGGCCGCTGCCAGTGGAAGACGCTGCCGGGCGGCGTGAGCTGGTGCGGCTCGTGATCGGCGCGGTGAACCGTGATCATGGTGCTCCGGAGACGCTCGTCCGCGACGCGCGGGAGATGGTCGCGGGGCTGAAGAGCTTCATTCGCTCCGCCGACATCGTCGGCCTCCCCGAGCCCGACCGCTGCCAGATCCTCGAGATGCCGGAGTTTCGCCGCGGCAATTCCGCCGCTTATCTGGAAAATGCCCTGCCGCTCGATCCTGGTGGCCCGAGCACCTACGCGATCAGCCCGCCCCCTGCTTCCTGGGACGAGCGCCGCCGCGAAAGCTTCCTCGAGGAATACAACCGGCAGATGCTCCGGATCCTCACGATCCACGAAGCCTATCCGGGGCATTACGTGCAGCTCGAGTGGTCGAACCGCTGCCCGTCGCTCATCCGCCGGATCCTCCAGTCAGGAACATTCATCGAGGGCTGGGCGGTCTACACCGAGCAGATGATGCTCGACCAGGGCTACGGCGACGGCGATCCCGCGTTGCGGTTGATGCAGCTGAAGTTTTACTTGCGGGCCGTCTGCAATACGCTCCTCGACCATGGCATGCACTGCGAGGACTGGAGCGACGAGAAGGCGCTCCAGTTCCTCATCGACGACGCCTTCCAGTCGGAAGGGGAAGCGCGGCTGAAGATCGTCCGCGCCAAACAGAGCTCCGTCCAGCTTTCCACCTACTTCGCCGGCCGCACCGCCCACCATCGGCTCCGACAGGAGATCCAGCGTGAGCAGGGGGAGGCTTTTGAGCTTGGCCGCTACCACGAGGCGGTCCTTTCCTGCGGCTCAGTGCCGGTGAAGCATCTCCCGGTCCTCGTCCGCCAGCGGCTCGAGCAGCCGCGGTAGGCGTGGCGTGGGGGGCCCAGATGCGGGGCGGATGGGCTCTGTGGCATACTCATCAGACCCGGGAACGACGTGCCGGGGCGATCGTGTTACCTCGGGGGATTCATCTGTGATCGGCTTCATCCGTTCGCTCTTTGCTCTGGGGCTGCTGGCTGTGCTGGCGGCGGTTTGCCCGGCCGTGGCGCCGGCGGACGAGATCGTCTCCGCCGAGAAGCTCTTCCGCCGGGACAATCTCGTCGCCTGGTGCATCGTGCCCTTCGATGACGAGGCCCGTTCGCCTGCTGACCGGGCGGCGATGATGAAGCGGCTGGGGATCGTCAAATACGCCTATGACTACCGAGCGGAGCATATTCCGCAATTCGACGACGAGATGCGGGCTATTGCCGCGCAGGGGATCGAGCTTGTCGCCTGGTGGTTTCCCGGCGAGCTCAACGACGAGGCGAGGCTGATTCTCGCGGTCCTCGAGCGCCACGGCATGACGCCGAGCCTGTGGGTGAGCGGGGGAGGGGGCCCGACGGCCAACGCCGACGAACAGCAGGCCCGCGTGGCGGCCGAAGCAGCGCGGATCCGCCCCGTCGCCGAGGCCGCCAAAAAGATTGGCTGTAACGTCGGCCTCTACAACCACGGCGGTTGGTTCGGCGAGCCGGAGAATCAAATCGAGATCATCGAAGCCCTGCGTGCCGGCGACGCCCCGGTCACGAATGTCGGCATCGTCTACAACCAGCATCACGGCCATATCCACGCCGGGCGATTCCGCGCGCTGCTTGCGCGGATGAAGCCCTATCTCCAGGTGCTCAACCTCAACGGGATGTTTGCCGACGGCGAGGCCCGTGGCCTGAAGATCGCCCCGATCGGCTCAGGGGAGCAGGACATGGAGCTGTTGAAGATCGTTCAGGAGAGTGGCTTTGCGGGTCCCTTCGGAATCCTCAACCACACCCAACTCGACGCCGAGGATCGGCTCCGTGACAACCTCGTCGGGCTTGAGTGGGTGGCCGCGAAGCTCGACGGCAAGGATCCGGGGCCGCTTCCTGGCATGAAGACGTGGGAGGCTCCCGCCGCTGCACCGAAGGCGGCGGCGTCGGGTGCGCCACCGCACGACCCGGCCGTCGTGGCGGCGCTGGCGGCAGAGGCAAAGGGGGAAGGGGCGAGTGCCGCCAACGGCGCCCGCGTCTTCACCCGTCACACACTCGCCTGCATCTCCTGCCACAAGGTGGGGGAGCATGGCGGGAACGTCGGCCCAGCGCTTTCGAAGCTCGGAAGCGAAAAGACCCACGACCAGATCGCCGAGTCGCTTCTCTGGCCGCAGCATGTCGTTCAGCCCGAGTTCCGTACCGTGACGGTGGTCACGGCCGATGGGTCGAGCCGGCGCGGTTACCGGGAGCGTGAGGACGACGCATCACTGGTGCTTCGCGACCCGGCGTCGGGGGCGCGCGAGATCCTTTCCAAGGCCGACATCGAGGTCATCGAGGAGACCGGCAGCATGATGCCCGACGGGCTGATGCAGTCGCTCCATCCGCGCGACCGTCGTGATCTCGTCCGCTTCCTCGCCGATCTCGGCCGGCATGCAGACCTACCGGCGGCCACTGTGGCTGCGGTGGTGGCCGCCGCCCATCCGACAACTCCCGCGGCTTTCGAACCCGATCGGGCCCCGCTCATCCCGGAGGCGTTTCCCGATTGGCAGCTGCCGGTCAACCGCGACCGGCAGTTCGACTTTTATGCCAAGGAAGCGAGGTGGTTCCGATCCATCTGCCCCACGCCGCCGCTCCTTCCGCAGTATCCCGGGCTCGACGGCGGCACGCTCGGGCACTGGGGCAATCAGAACGAGGAGACGTGGCGCGACGGCCGCTGGAATGACACGATCCTCGGCTCGGTGCAGGCCGGCGTCCTCCACGCTTTCGGAAAGACGGTCGTGCGCGGGGTCTGCCTCCAGCTCGGTGATGGGTTCAACGTCTGCTTCGATCCCGACACGTTGAGCTACCCGGTTGCCTGGAAGGGAAAGTTCCTCACGCTCTCCGACACGCGCTACGGCTTTCTCGGGGGCCTCAGCCCGGGGGGCGAGGCGATGGCACTGCCCCCTGTGGCCACGCAGACGCCCGCCGGCAAAGTCGACTACGAGGGGTTTGTTCGGCAGGGGGAGCGAATCGGCTTCCTCTACTCCGTCGATGGCGTGCGGGTCCTCGACGTGCCGATGGTGAAAGATGGCGCGTTCGAGCGCGTCGTCGGCCCCGTCGACACCCATCCGTTCAAAAGCCTCCTCGATGGCGGCCCGCCGCAATGGCCGGAGGTTCTTCGTACGAACATCGTCCGCGGCAAGCAGGTGCCGTGGAGCGTTGACTCTTTCGAACTGCCGGTACAGAACCCCTGGAAGGCGCTCGTGTTCTGCGGCGATCACGACTTTCTCCCCGATGGGGATATCGTCGTCTGCTCCATGCAGGGGGATGTCTGGCGGGCCAAGCCAATCGATCCGGGGGCCGATGGCCAGCCCCGTCGGCTCGCGTGGCGGCGGATCGCCGCCGGGCTCCATCATCCGCTCGGAATGGCGGTCGTCGACGGGGTCATCCATGTCCTCGGTCGCGACCAGATCACGAAGCTCATCGACACCAATGCCGACGGTGAGGCCGATCGCTACGACTGTTTCTCCCGTGCCTACGCGGCGTCGGCCGGTGGCCACGACTACACCTGCGGCCTCGTTCGCGATTCGCAAGGCCGATTCATCACCGCTTGCAGTGCTCAAGGCCTCGTGCGGATCTCAGGCGACGGAAAAACAGCCGAGGTATTGGCCACCGGGCTGCGCAATTCCGACGGCGTCGGCATCTGTCCCGACGGCACGATCACGGCCGGATCGAGCGAAGGAGACTGGGTGCCGGCGAGCCTCGTTGGGGCGGTGCCCCCTGGGCGGCCGCGGCCGGGGGAGCCGCCGCTCCACTTTGGCCACGGCGGGCCGCGGAGTGGCCATGTCCCCGATCTGCCGCTGGCCTATCTGCCGCGCGGCATCGACAACAACTGCGGTGGCCAGGTGTGGGTGCCGGAGGGAGCGATGGGGCCGCTCGGCGGGCAGCTCGTTCACCTGTCGTTTGGCGCGGGAACGGCGATGGTGCTTCTGCGCGACGAGGTGGCCGGGCAGCAGCAGGGGGCGATCGTGCCGCTGCCGGTGTCGTTCCGCTCCGGCTCGCATCGGGGGAAGTTCAACGACCGCGATGGGGCGCTGTATGTCAGCGGCATGGCCGGCTGGGGCACCTACACTCCCGCCGACGGCTGCCTCCAGCGCGTCCGCTACAGCGGGAAAAGTCTCCAGCAGCCGATCGGCTTTCATCTCCACGACAACGGCGTGCGGATCGACTTCGCCGAGCCGGTTGACCCGTCGGTGGCAGCCGATCCCACCCGTCACTTCGCGCAAAGCTGGAACTACCGCTACGGCGGCGGCTACGGGTCAGACGAATACTCGGCGCAGCACGAAGGGCTCCGTGGCCACGACCATCTGCCGATCACCGCCGTCCAGGTCCTCAGCGGCGGGAGGTCGCTGTTTCTCGAGATTCCGGAGATCCAGCCGGTCGACCAGCTCCACCTCCTCGTGGCGACGGGCGCTGGTGGGGAGCATGATCTCGTCATCACCGCCAACCGGCTCGATGGCCCGATGCCGGGAGCCCAGGAGCGGACGCTCCCGCTCCGTCCCCACCCGCTCATTGCCGACACCGCGCGGGCCCTGAATACGAAGCCCAATCCCTTTGCTGTGCCCTCCAAGGAGGTGACCGCGAAGGTCGAGGTGGCAGTCGGCCCGAATCTCTCCTTCATCCCCCGTCGGCTCGACGTCCGGGCCGGGGATCTCGTGGAGCTCACCTTCACCAACCCCGACACGGTGCCCCACAACTGGGCGCTGCTCAAGCCAGGGACGCTCTCCCGGGTGGGGGCGGCGGTCAACGCGCTGGTGACCGATCCGGAGGCCGCGGCACGGCAGTATGTGCCGGAGACCGCGGATTGCCTGGCCTGGACCGACATTACCCCTCCGGCCGGGAAAATGGTGATCTGGTTTCGGGTGCCGGAGGAGCCGGGCCGGTATCCGTTTCTGTGCACGTTCCCGGGGCACTGGATGGCGATGCAGGGGGAATTGGTCGTGGCGCCAGCCGAGGCGGGCACGAAGAAGTGATCCTCCGCGGGGCGGGGGGAGGGGCTACAATCTGGCCCCATGAATGCCCTCCTCCGTAACGGCTTGCGACTCATCGCCCCGCTGGCCATCCTGGCCGCGGCCATGCTCGCCTTCTTTTGGATGGGGAGCCAGCCTCCGCCGGAGCGAAAGGCCGTCGAGGCACCTGCGGCCCTCGAAGTGCGGACGGTGGCGGCAACGGCTGTCGACCATGGCTTCGAAATCGAAGCCGATGGCGTGGTTGTGCCGCTCCGGGAGGTGACGCTCGCCGCGGAGGTCGGTGGGAGAGTGGCGGAGAAGTCGCCAGCCTGTAAGGCGGGGCAATTTGTCACCAAGGGCACCGTTCTCTTCCGCATCGATCCAAGGGACTACGAGCTCGACGTTTCCCGACTGGAGCGCGAGCTCCAACAGGCCGTGCTGACGATCGACGAGATCGACGAGGAGCTGACTCAAAACGCCAACTCGGTCGACCTCGGCAAGCGGCAGTTGGAGATCGCGAAGCGCGAGGCAAATCGGCTCGACACCCTTGCCCAGGGGAGGATCGTCACCGAGTCGGCGGCCGATCAGGCGGCCCGCGACGAGCTGACCACCACGAACACGCTCTCGAATCTCCAGGGGCAGCGGCGCGTCCTCCAGAAGCGCCGCAACCGGCTCGAGGAGGCCCAGCAACTCGCGTCGACGATGCTCGAGCGGGCGATGCTCGATCTGGCCCGGACGACGATCACAGCCCCGGTCGATGGCATGGTGGTGGATGACAAGGTGGAGCAGGAGTCGTTCGTCGCCAAGGGAACGCCGCTGGTCGTCCTCGAGGACACGAGTGCCGGTGAGGTGAAGACGAGCCTACGAATGGACGAAGTGGCGCAGGTCTGGGGGGGGATGAAGGATGCTGTCGTTCCTCCGGAAGTCGACCGGTCAGCTTCCGGCACGGGGGGAGCGGCCCTGGCCAAGGGGCCCCATGACCTCCGGGATGCCCGGGCCAAGGTGCTGTTCACGCTCGGTGATCGGGCCTACGAGTGGGACGGCCTCCTGTCGAGACAGGAAGGGCGGGGAATCGATGAGAAGACGCGGACGCTCCCCTGCCGGGTGATCGTCCCCGATCCGACCGCCGTCGTCGCCCTCGACCGCTACGGTGCTCCGATGCCCGACCTTCCCCCGGGGGCGCCCGGATCCCTGCTTCGCGGCATGTTTGTCGAGGTTCGCGTCAAGGTCGATCCGCCGGTGAAGCTCGTTTCGGTGCCGCAGGAGGTGGTGAGGCCGTCCGGCGATCTGCTCGTGATGCGCGACGGAAGGTTAGTGATCCTTCGTCCCCGCCCCTATCACCTCGGCAAGGGAACCGTGGTCTACGAGGAGGGCCCCAGTGGCCTGGTCGCCGGCGACCGGCTCGTCAGCAGCCTGATTTCCAATCCCCGCGACGGCATGGCTCTGGCCGAGGCGGCTCCGCTGCGCACCGGGCTGCCGGGGGAAGAGTCTGTCGAAGGTGACCGTGGTGCTCCCGCGCCAGTTCCAGCCACATTGGAGGCGCAGCCATGAGATCGATCATCGCCTGGACGGTCCGCAACACGCCCGCCATGAACGTCCTCGTCGTGGCGATCATGGTGATCGGGTTCATCAGTTTCAGCCGGATGCGCCGCGAGGTGTTTCCGGAGTTTGAGCTGGAAATCGCTCTGGTATCGGTTCCCTATCCCGGTGCGACACCGGCGGAGGTGGAGGAGGGAATCTGCCAGAAGGTCGAGGAAGCCTGCCGGAGCGTGGCGGGCATCAAAAAGATTACGAGCGTGGCCAGAGAAGGGCTCGGCTTCTGCGTCTTCGAGATCCGAGACACCGTCAAGGACGTGCAACGGGTGGTGGGGGAGATCCGCTCGGAGGTGGAGCGAATCCCGAGTTTTCCCGCGCTCGCCGAGGATCCGAAGGTGGAGCAGGTGACGCTCCGCACGCCGGCGATCAAGGTGGGAGTTCTCGGGCCGCCAGAAACCGGGCCGGTCGGCAGCATGGCGGCAGAGCGCGACGAACTGTCGCTGCGGGACGTCGCCGAGCACGTTCGCGAGGATCTCCTCGCTCTCCCCACCGTGTCAGCGGCCAACATCGGCGGTGCCAAGAGCTACGAGATCACGATCGAGATCTCGGAGGCGACGCTCCGCAAATACGGCCTCACGCTTCAAAAAGTTGCCGAGATCGTCCGCCGCGAGAATCTCGAACTCCCCGGCGGCACGATCCGCAGCGAGAGTGGCGAGATTCTGTTGCGCGGCAAGAACAAGCAATACGTCGGCGAAGACATCGCCAAGCTCCCCCTCGTCACGCTCCCCGACGGGCTCGTCCTGACGGTCGGCGATCTGGGGAGGGTGCGCGACGGCTTTGCCGACGTCGCCGGCCGCAACCGGATCAACGGCCGTCCCGGCCTCGTCGTCTCGATCGACCGGAGCTCCGGCGAGGATCTTCTGGCGATGGTCGCGGCGGTGAAGGGCTACGTGGCCGATCACCGCATGCCCGAGGGCTATTCGATCGTCACCTGGTCCGATGCCTCGGTCGACGTCAAGGAGCGGCTCGACATGCTCCTCTCCAACGGCACGCAGGGGTTGGCAATCGTCTTCATCCTCCTGGCGATGTTCTTCGACCTGAAGATCGGCTTTTGGGTGGCGATGGGGGTGCCGGTGTCGATGCTCGGCACCGGGGCGCTGATGTTCGCCGGCGACCAGACCCTGAACATGCTCTCGATGTTCGCCTTCCTCATGGCGGTGGGGATCGATGTCGATGACGCGATCGTCGTCAGCGACAACGTCGAGCGCCACCGGAAAATGGGGAAGGGGCCTGTCCAGGCGGCGATCGACGGCACGGCTGAGGTGGTGCCGTCAGTGGTCTCCGGCGTGATGACAACGATTCTCACGTTTATCCCGCTCCTTTTCGTTTCGGGGGTGATGGGGAAGTTCATCGCCGTCATGCCGTATGCCTTCATCTCCTGCCTGATCGTGTCGCTCGCCGAGGCGATCTTCATCCTTCCGGGGCACCTTGCCCACGACGATTCCGGCATCCTCAAGCTCTTCCGCATTTTGACGTGGCCGCTCCACCCCCTCCTGCCGGTCGTGAAGGCCATCCAGTCGACCTGCGACAGCGGCCTCAAGTGGTTTGTGAAGAGGGCCTACGCGCCGTTTCTCGAGGTGGCGATCAACCACCGCTGGGTGATGCTCGCCGGCGCGCTCGCGGTGTTGATCGTGGCCTACGGCATGATCCGCAGCGGAATCACGCCGTTTACGATCTTCCCGAAGGTCGACTCGAAGCGGATCCAGGCCCGCGTTCTCTTCCCCGACGGCACGCCGGTGTCGGTTACCGAAGATGCCGTCGCCCGGATCGAGCGGGCCCTCGACGACACGGCCGCCAAGCTCGGTGTCGGGGAAAGGCCGCTGGTGACGCTCGTCCACGCTTCGATCGGCGCCATCGACATGCAGGGGAAGCCCGGCGTCCAATCGACGTCGAGCGGATCGAATCTGGGGGCGGTGAGCGTGGAGCTTCAGGACTCGATCCACCGCAGCGTGACGAGCGAAACCTTCCTCTCCGAGTGGCGGAAGGCCACTGGGAGCATCCCCGGCGTCGACAGCGTTGTCTTCGCGTCGGAGAACATCGGCCCGGCCGGCAAGGCGATCGAGTTCAAGCTCCTCGCGCCGTCGACCGAGGACGGGGCCCGGGATCTCGACGCGGCCGTCGAAAAGACGAAGGCTTTCCTTGCCGAGTACCAGGGGGTGATCGACATCGACGACGATTCCCGGCCGGGCAAGTGGGAATATCAGATGAAGGTCAAGCCGCGGGCTGAGGCGATGGGGGTGTCGCTTTCCGATGTCGCCTCGACGATCCGGGCGAGCTTCTACGGCGAGGAGGTGATGCGGCTCCAGCGCGGGCGCCACGAGGTAAAGCTCCTCGTCGCCTATCCGCGCGAGGAGCGGCGGACGTCGTCCGTCCTTGATGATGTTCGCGTCAAGGGGGGAGACGGTATCTCCCGGCCGCTCACGGAACTGGCCGACATCAAAGTCGACCGCGGCTATTCGGAGATCAACCGCCTCGGCCAGAAGCGATCGATCACGATCACGGCCGATCTCGACGCCGGTTCGGGGCTGACGAGCACCCAGGTGACCAACGACATCGAACTGCGGTTGATGCCGACACTGCTCGCCGAATACCCCGACGTTCGTGTCCGGTGGGAGGGGGAGCAGGAGCAGACGAACGAATCACTGCGGAGCCTTGGCCTCGGGTTCATGGTGTCGGTGTTTGCGATGTTCGTTCTGCTCACGATGGAGTTTCGCTCCTACCTCCAGCCGCTGTTGATCCTCTTGGCGATCCCCTTCGGCATTGCCGGCGCCGTCTTCGGCCACGCCATCATGGGGCTGCCGCTGACGTTGTTCACGATGTTCGGCGTGGTGGCGCTGGCGGGAATCGTCGTCAACGACTCGATTGTTCTCATCGACTTCATCAACCAGCGCGTCCGCGAGGGGCGGCCGATGAAGGTAGCGCTCCGCGAGGCGGGCTGCCTCCGCTTCCGCCCGGTGTTCCTCACGAGCGTGACGACGGTCGGCGGGCTCCTTCCGCTCCTCTTTGACAAAAGCTTCCAGGCCCAGTTTCTCATTCCCATGGCCACGTCGATGGTCTTCGGCGAGATGGTGACGACAGTCCTGATCCTCGTCCTCTTGCCCGTCGCCTACACGTTCATCGGCGGGGCGGGGCCGGTCGACGACCACGAGGAGATGATCCCGCAGGAAGCACTAGCCAACCCCGATGAAGGAGACGACGAGTGGCTCCCCGACCATTTGAAGGTCGGTAACAAGGCTGCCGCAGCCAGCGGATCGCAACCGGCGGGGCACTGACGATGCCGTCGGCCAACTGGCTCCTGGCGGCGGCGTGGCTGTGGCTCGCGCTTGCCGCCACGCCCGTCAGCCGAGGCCAGGGATCGGCCGTCCTTGGGAGAGCGTCGCCTGGAGCGACTTAGGGAGGCTGTCGAGGAGGCGAACCTCGGAGAGATCGAGAAGCGAGCGGGTGATCGTGCCGATGAGGTCGGGAATCGTCACTGGATCGGAGGCGGGCTGACTGCCGTCGCGGCTCGACCGGCCGACGATGTTTCCCTTCCCCAGCCCTCCGCCGTAGAGGAGGAGCGGAGCGAGGCCCCCCCAGTGGTCGCGGCCACCGGCGGCGTTGAGTTGCGGCGTCCGCCCCATCTCGCCACAGCAGACGAGGAGGATCTTGTCGGACAGCCCACGGGCCTCGACGTCGTCGATGAACGCCGCCACGGCATGATCGAACGGAGCGCCGACATACCGCATCCCTTCGGTAACGGGAGCGTTGTTGATGTCGGCGTGCATGTCCCAGACGAAGCTCGTCGTCACGGTGACAAACCCCGCTCCGCGCTCACAGAGGCGGCGGGCGAGGAGGAGCAGCCGGCCGATCGACTGGCCATGATCGGCGTAGTGCTTGTGGTTGTTCCACTTCTTGTCGATCGATTCCGGCCGGAAGTGGGGCGCGGTGTCGTAGCGCTCGACGATCCGTCGATCCTCCTTCTCCAGATCGAAGGCGTCGGAGACGCCGCGCAGCAGCGCGTCAAAGGCGGAGTCTTGAATCGCGCTGGCGCCGCGCAGCGCGGCAAGATCACGCCACCGCTTCCCTCGATCGAGCTCGGCCAGGAGCCCGCGCCGATCACCGAGCCTTTCCTGCGGGAGATGGAGCCGCATGTCCTCCTGGAAGCCAAGCCCGCCCCCCGGTACGAGCGGTGCATAGGCGGGGCCGAGGTCGCCGGCGGCGGCGAAGTTGCCGAAGTCGGTGATCGGCGGGCCGGCATCCTTGATCACGGCCTGGGGAAAGAGCGTGACGTTCGTCGGCATCGCCGTGGCCGGGCGATTGGCTCCGGCGACGCGGGCGTAGAGCGAGCCGAGATTGGCCCGATTGGTCGCCGCGCCGACGACCGGCTTGATGTCGTGGTTGCCGTCGCCAGTGACGAACGAGCGGACGATGTTGATCAGGTGCGCTCGCTTGGCGAGCTCGGCAAAGGTCGAGCCGAAGGAGATGCCGGGGATCGAGGTAGCGATCGCGCCGGTCTGGGCATGGGCGTTGGACGGCCCTTCTGTTTTCGGGTCAAACGTCTCGAACTGCGACGGCCCACCGTGCATAAAGAGGAAGATCACCGAGCGATCCCGCAGAAACCGAGCCGCAGGATCGTTTGGGGCGGCCGTGGCGATGCCGGTGGACGGCCGGCCAAACAGGCTCGTGAGGCCGGCAAGCCCTGCTAGGCCGGTGCTGCCGACACGGAGGAACGGACGCCGGGCCAGCCGGCCACCAGTCCGCACCGAATCGCCGATCGTGAGCATCTCCCGCCTCCTCCCCGTGGGGGTAGAGTTTACAGTGGATCCACCGGGGCCCGCCAGACGACCGTCCCCGTTACGCCCTCAAGGGACCTGAAGATGAAGCTCCCGCTGCCCGCTGTCGCGCTTCCCATGGCTCGAGCCATGACGCTCGGCCTGCTCCTCGTCATCGCCGGCGGTGCCCCGGCCGCTGCCGGGGGCTTTCAGGCCGGCGCGGCAGCGGTCGACATCACGCCGCGCAACGCCCCGCCGGAGGCCCCCTCGATCGTTGCCGGAGGGTTTCTCGAAGGGCGGGCCGACCGCGTTCACGATCCGCTCCTCGTCCGGGCGATCGTGATTGATGACGGCGGCGCCGAGGGGCAGCCGCCCGTGCGCTTGGCGCTGGTCGTCGTCGACACCTGCATGATGCCGCAGCAACTGCTTGACGAGGCAAAGGCCCTGGCGGCCGAGCGCACCGGAATCCCGGTCGAGCGGATCATGGTCTCGGCGACCCACACCCACTCCGCCCCGGCGGCCATGGGCTGTTTGGGAACTCGAGTCGATGCCCCGTACGCGGCCCGGCTCCCGGCGGCGATCGCGGCGGCGGTCGCCCAAGCCAATGAGCGCCTTGCTCCGGCCCGGATCGGCTGGGGGAAGGTCGATGACTGGCACCACACCCACAACCGGCGCTGGGTGCGCCGGCCGGAGACGCGCGTGGTCGATCCGTTCGGCAATCCCACGGGGCTGGCCAACATGCATCCCGGCCACCTCTCGAAGGAGATCATCGGCCCGTCGGGGCCGGTCGATCCGCAACTGTCGGTGATTTCGATCCAGGATGCCGCCGAAAAACCGCTCGCCCTGTTTGCCAACTATTCCCAGCACTATTTTGGGTCACCGGCGGTGTCGAGTGATTACTTCGGCCTGTTCTCGAAGTTTGTCGCCGCGGGCCTCGGCGCGTCGGGCGATGGCAACGGCCCGTTCGTCTGCGCCCTCTCTCAGGGCACCAGCGGAGATCTGATGTGGATGGACTACGGCACCGCGCAGGCTCCGGCCGGGATCCAGGCGTATGCCGCCGCCGTGGCCCGCAAGGCTCTGGGGGTGATTGAGTCGATCGAGCACCGCGACGATGTGTCACTGGCAATGACCGAAAAGGTTCTCGATCTCGGCTATCGATTGCCAGACGAGGCCCGGCTTGCCTGGGCCCACGGGATCGTCGCCGGGATCGTCGACGATCTTCCGAGGAACATCCCCGAGGTTTACGCCCGCGAGGCGCTCATCCTCCACGAGCGGAAGCGGACAACGGTCAAGCTCCAGGCGATCCGCATCGGTGAGCTGACGATCGCGACGCTCCCCAACGAGGTCTACGCCCTCACCGGCCTCAAGCTTCGCAACCGCTCCCCCGCCGCGATGCACTTCAATGTTGAGCTTGCCAACGGCGCCGAGGGCTACATTCCGCCCCCGGAGCAGCATGTCCTCGGTGGCTACACCACCTGGCCGGCGCGGACTGCCGGCCTCGAGGTCGCGGCCGAAACGAAAATCGTCGACACGCTCGTCGCGGCGCTCGAAGAAGTAACGGGCCAGCCGCGGCGGGTGCCTGCCGATCGTCATGGGCCCGCTGCCGAGGCGGTGCTCGAAGCCCAGCCTGTCGGCTTCTGGCGACTCGACGACGAGGATGGCTCCGAGCCGCGTAGCGGCGTCTCCGGTGGCAGCCCGGCGACGCTCACCCCCGGCTTTGCCTGGTATCTCCCCGGCGTCGGCACGGGAACCGGCTGCGGCGCCGGCGAGGCCCTCGTGCCGTCGGCGTTTTCAAGCGTTGACTCCATCAACCGGGCGGTCCACCTCGCCTGCGGACGGCTCGTCCTCCCCGGCAGGGCCCCGGCCGGCGATGCGACGCTCGTTGCCTGGGTGTGGCTCGGAGAACGGAGCGGCGCAAGCGACCGGCAGGGGACGCTCTGCACCGGTCTCACCGCGGAGCCCCTCATCGCCCGGCAGGATGGCACCCACGCCCTCGGGTTTTCCCTTGGGGCCGATCGCTCCGACATCCGTCTCCGCGCCGATGACTGGCACCAAGTGGCGGTGATCCGCCGTGGTGACACGGTTCAGGTCCATGTCGATGGTGGCCCGCACCCACTCCTCGAGGGAGAAGCGGTCGCAGGGGCAACGGCGATCGTTCTCGG
>JBAWVV010000024.1:0-21586 GCA_037147115.1 Planctomycetia bacterium
GCGAGCATCGCCCGAGTTTCGAGAGACTCAATCACCATGCGCAGTGAAGAAGCGCAGGGAGGTTTTTTGGTGTATCGCCGGTTCACTGGACTTCTCCTCGGAAGACCTCTCAGGAGCGGGCATATCCCCTTCCTAAAATCCACCGTAGGAAAGGCTTTCATTTCAGTCAAGGAATCGGTTGGAGATGGGATTCAATTGGGCGACGGAGGGAAATCCAGTCCGCGTCGCAGCAGCGGGAAAGGGCTCTTCTCTGGGTGATGAGGGCCCGGCGTTGAGGTTCAGGACTTCCAAGAGCGACTGAGACTACCGATCAATCCTCGGGGGCAGTTCCCGATCGCTCGTCGCCCAGCCAGGCTTCACCCTCCCGAGGCCCGCACCATGGCCACGATCCCAGCCCGGACGGCAGCGGGCAGCCGGTGCCAGACGGCGACAACCTCGGCGAGGTCCGGAGGCACAGCGTTGGATTGTGCGTTGGTGCTTTGCTCGACCCCCGGTTTTTCCCGAGTGAAACCCGGTTCCTTCGAATCCTGTCCCCCCTCGACCCCCAGGCCTTTTCCACCCTAGGGAAACAATTGTGGGGAATCATCGAGGAGCGGGTCCAGACCACGGCGAGGATCACCACCGGAAGGCTCAACGTCCCATACGTCTGGAGCCCAGTCGAATCGCCTACAACGCCCTCGGCCGTCGCGTCTCTGAACTCCGCGGTGCCCTCAACGGCGTCAGCCGTCTATCGTTGGGCAAGCTGGAACCTGGGCCACGGTGACACCGACAAGCGATTTCCGTGGGCGCCACCTCCACCAGAGAGGGAATCGTGCAACCCTGTTTCGCCCCTTGACTGGCAGCCCTGATCGGGCTGCTCCAGACGGTTTTGAACGAGAAATTGGCCCCCTCGGACATACGATGCTAATCTGCGAGGGCGGGCCAGGGATCGATCCTTTCCCCGCCGCCTCGCCGCTTTCCATCGGCAGATTCGTCGAGCCAGTGCCCCGACGTCCCCGCCGTTTCGCTTGCCGCTGAGACCACACGTCGCTCCTTCGGTACCGACCGACCGCTCCATTTGAGGGAATCTGACGCATGCTCACCAGCTTCGGCCGTTGCTTTCGCACCCTTCGCCTTTGTTTTCCCGCTGCTGCGGCGATGGCTGCTCTCGCGATCGGCTCCGCCGCAGTCACCCCGACCCGTGCCGATGAGCCGGCCGCGGTTCCGGCCGCCGACACGGTCAAGGCCGACGCCCCGGCAGCCCCTCCCGCAGCCCCACAGGCGCCTGCGGCCCCCGAGGCAAAAGGGGGAAAGCCGCCGTTTGCCACCGTAGTCAAGGATGCGACGCGAATCCCCGGGCTGATCACCCTCCATCGCAAGGACGACAAGGTGTGGGCCGAACTGCCCGACTCGATCCTCGGCCGGGAGCTGTTCGTGCTGATCTCGATCGCCAAGGGGATCGGCGACGGCCAGATCCTCGGCGGCATGAGCTGGGGATTCGGTGACGACTGGATCTGGCAGTTTCGCAAAGTCGACGACAACATCCACGTCGTCCGCCGTAATGTCCGCTTCTTCGCCGACAAGGGGAGCCCGGAGGAGAAGGCGGTCGATCTGGCCTACACCGATAGCGTGCTGTTTAGTGTGCCGATCGCCACCTATGCCCCGAGCGGCGCCGCGGTCATCGATCTGTCGGCGATCTTCATGACCGATCTCCCCCAGATCGGCCGCTCGCTCCCCGGCTTCTCCTTCGCCCGCGATCGCTCCACTTGGTCGCGCGTGAAAAACTTCCCCGACAACACCGAGCTCGAAGTCGCCGCCACCTACGGCTCGGGGGGCCAGGCCGAATTCGATACCGTCGCCGACAGCCGCGGCGTCACCGTCAACGTCCACTATTCCGTGAGCATGCTGCCGCAGACCGGCTACCGGCCGCGGCTCGCCGACAACCGAATCGGCTACTTCGTCACCGCCCTCAAGGACTTCTCGCAAAACGTCGACGAGGACCGCTTCGTCCGCTACATCAACCGCTGGCAGCTCGAGAAGGCTGATCCCTCGGCCTCGATCTCGCCGCCGAAGAAGCCGATCGTGTTTTGGATCGAGAAGACGGTCCCTTTCCGCTACCGGCAGCCGATCCGTGAGGGGATCGAGGCCTGGAACGAAGCCTTTCAGAAGGCCGGCTTCGCCAGCGCCATCGAAGTCCGCCAGCAGCCCGACCAAACCGACTGGGATCCGGAGGATGTGAATTACAACACCTTCCGCTGGATCACCGCCGGGGCCGGCTTCGCGATGGGCCCGAGCCGGGTCAACCCGCGCACCGGGCAGATCCTCGACGCCGACATCATCTTCGACGGCGACTTCCTCCAGTTTTGGCGCCGGGAATACGAGAACTTCACCCCCCAGGCGGTGGCGATCCTCACCGATGGGCCGACGGCCGCCGCGGGCATCCTTCCCTCCGGCACGCAGGCCGTCACCGGCCTGCACGGCCACGGGGCCGGCCACGCCTGCAGCGCTTGCATGCTCTTCGACGGCCATGCCCGGGAGACGGCGCTGGCCGCCACGGCGCTGGCCGTGGCCGGGAACGGCCTGACGGAGGCCGACAAGGAGAAGCTCGTTGTCCAGGGGCTGAAGCTCGTCACGAGCCATGAGCTCGGTCACACGCTGGGACTGCGGCACAACTTCAAGGGAAGCTCGCTGTTGACCCTTGCCGAGATCAACGATCCGGCCAAGGTCGCGCAGACCGGCGCCAGTACGAGCGTGATGGATTACATCCCCGCCAACATCAGCCCGAAGGGGAAGCCGCAGGGGGATTACTACACCGCCAAGCTCGGCCCCTACGATCTGTGGGCGATCGAATATGGCTACAAGTCGCTCGGTGGCGGGAGCCCCGAGGGCGAGCTCCCGGAGCTCGAGAAGATCGCCAGCCGGGCCGGCGAGCCGCAGCTGGCTTATTCCACCGACGAAGACACCCAGCCGGGCGACCCCGATCCGATGTCGAACCGCTTCGATCTGGGCAGTGATCCGGTCGAGTTCGCCCGCAACCGGGCCGAGCTCGTCGCCCAAGTCATGCCGACGCTCGTCGAGCGGATGACCGCCAAGGATCCCAGCGGCAAGATGCCCGGCTACGAGCGTGTCCGCCAGGCATTCGGCGTCCTCCTGACAGCGCATGGCAACGCGATGAACTTCGCCGCCCGACTCGTCGGCGGTCTTCACACCTCGCGGGCCCACAGAGGGGACGCCGGCGCCCCCGCACCATTCCGGGTCGTCGAGGCCCAGAAGCAGCGCGACGCGCTCACGCTCCTCGAGCAGCAGATGTTCTCGGCCCAGCCCTTCACCTTCCCGCCAGAGCTCTACAACCAACTCGTGTCGACACGCTGGATGCACTGGGGGTCGAGCGAGGCCGACCGGGAAGACTACCCTGTCCACGAGGTGATCCTGATGTGGCAGGACCGCGTCCTCGGCCGGCTCCTGGATCCGCTCACCCTGACGCGGATCCGTGACAGCGAGCTGAAGGTCCCGGCCGACCAGGATGCCTTCACAACAGCGGAACTCCTCGACCGGCTCACCAAGGCGATCCTCTCCGAGGTCGACTCAATCCAGCCGGGGGAGTACACCGTCCGGAAGCCGGCGATCGGGAGTCTGCGACGCTCGCTCCAGCGCTCGTATCTCTCGCGGCTCTCGGGCTTGGCCGTCGGCAACAGCGGCACGCCCGACGCCCAAGTGATCGCGGCGGCCCAACTGCGGAGCCTCGACAGCCGGATCGGGGCGCTCCTGGCGAAGGGGGACGTGAAGCTCGACGACTACTCGCGGGCCCACCTCGTCGAGGCCCAGGCGCGGATCAAGAAGGTGCTCGACGCCAGCGTGACACTGCCGCGGCTGTGACCGATGTTTCCGACAGAGCCGCCCAGCACCACACCGTGGGAAAGCCAATGCCCGACTCGATCAGCATCCTCCTTCTCACGCCCGACTTGATGGTATCGAGCCGGATCGCCGGTGGCGCAGCAGCGATCCCGGCAACGGTCGAGGCACTCGGGCCCGCCGCGGCCGCCCCACGGGGCGGGCCGTTTGCGGTCATCATCGTCGATCTGCAGGTCAACGGCCGCACCGCGACGGCTCTGGTTGAACGGGCCAAGGGCTTCCGCGACACCCAGACGGCCGCCGGCGCCGAGCGTGCGGCGATCATCGCCTTCGGGCCCCACGTGGCCGTCGATCGGCTCACGGAGGCCGCCGAAGCGGGGGCCGACCTCGTCGTCAGCCGCGGTGAACTGCTCGGAGCCCTGCCAGCAGTCGTCGACCGGGTCCGATCGGCCGCGCAAAAAGGGAGCGACAACGCTTCCGGGTGACTCGGTAACGAAGAAGTCGCCAGTGCGGCCTGTTGGCGATGGTCGCCTTCCCCAATGACGGGCAGACGGTGAGCCGGATCATCAAGGACGCCCGAGCGGCGTCTAGCCGAACAGCGCCGTGACGGCCTGGGCCTTCACGAGCTCGCGCGGCTGGTTGAGGTGGTTGTAGACGATCGTCTCCGGATCGATGCCGCAGGCGTGATAGATCGTCGCCAGCAGCTCCGTCGGGTGAACGGGATTTTCCAGCGGCGACGAGCCGGTCGCGTCGGACTTCCCGTGAACATGGCCACGGCGGATCCCCGCCCCGGCCACGACCGAGGTGAAGCAGTAGGGCCAATGGTCGCGGCCGTCGTCGGAGTTGCCGTTGCCGGAGGTGCTCACGCCGCGCTGCGGCGAACGACCGAATTCGCCGACCGCGACAACAAGCGTGTCGTCGAGGAGGCCGCGGTCATCCATGTCGGTGATGAAGGTGGCCAGACCGCGATCGAGCATCGGGGCCGACTGGGTCTTCATCCGCTTGGAGAGATCGGTGTGGTGATCCCACGAGTGGTTGTCGGAGTTGGCGACCTTCGGCCACACCACCTCGACGACGCGCGTCCCTGCTTCGACGAGCCGACGGGCGAGGAGGAGGCTCTGCCCGAAGGTGTTGCGGCCGTAGCGGTCGCGGACTTCGACCGGCTCCTTGTCGAGCGCGAAGGCCTCCCGGGCCCGCCCGGAGATGACGAGGTTTAACGCCCGCTCGTAGTATTCATCGAGCTTGTAGTCGGCGACCGCCTTGTCGATCTCCGGCATCGACTGGTCAATCAGCGTCCGCAGCCGGGCCCGACGCTCGAGCCGCTTGGCGAAGACGTCCGCTCGCAGCTGGAGATCGTCGATGCGGATCCGGCTCATCTTCTCCATGTCCATGTCGTCGCCGTCGGGGAAGAGCGTGTAGGGATCGAAGTCGCGGCCGAGGAACCCGGCCGTTCCCCCCTTGCCGACGACGTTGCTCTCCTGGAGTGGCCGCGGCAGCATCACGAACGGCAGCATCGGCTCGGTCGGGGGCTTCAAGCGGACAATGTTGGAGCCGAAGTTGGGGAAGTCCTTGGCGTTGGGCGGTTCGAGTTGCCCTGACGGGCTCACCTTGTCGGTCGTGTAGCCGGTCATCATCTGGTAGATGGCGGCGGTGTGATTGAAGAGGCCGTTGGGCGTGTAGCCCATCGAGCGGATCATCGTGAAGCGGTCGTTGCAGTCGGCCAGCAACGGCATGTTCTCGGTGTAGTGAATGCCGGGGAGCTTCGTGGGGATGTTCTTGAAGACACTGCGAACGTTGTCGGGCACGTTCTCCTTCGGGTCCCACAAGTCGAGATGGCTCGGGCCTCCCTGGAGGTAGACCATGACCACGCTCTTCGCTTTCCCCCAGCCCGGGGCCGTCGCCCGCGCCGCAGCCCCGGTCGACTCGTTCGCCCGGGCCTGAAGGCGGAGGAGGTTCGGCAGCGACAGCCCGAACAGGCTACTGGCCCCCGCCCGGAGAATGGCCCGGCGGCTGACACCGAGGGACGAATCGCACAGATCCTTGCCGGAGCGGCCGGGGATGACGAGCATTTTCAACTTCTCCTGCGGGGGTACAGGCCCCTGGTGGGGGCCCGACTCACGGTCGGTGTCGAGCGGAGCCGGTCCCTTCAGGGATCGGCCGGAAATGGATCGATGGTTTAAATCAGTGGTTGAAGAAGAAAGCCGGGCTGTTGATGAGGGCCCAGGCAAGGTCCTGGATCGTCGTCAGCCGCCGGTTGGCGATCTGGTTGGCACTCGCCGCGGCGTCGGCCCGCAGCCGGAGCATCGCCGGATCTTCGGGAACAGCGGTTTCGGCAACGCCGATGGCCGCCGCGAGGGCGACAAGCCCCGGATCGGGGGGGAGCGGCTTTTGGGCCTCGACAAGCTCGCCACGCAGCTTCTGGCCGACCGCATCGGTGCGGTCGATGATCGCGGCGAGTTCGGCATGCTCCTCGGGGCTCCGGTTTGCCCGCGGCTTGCCGGCGATCTCCGCCACGCGGGCCAGGGGCCCCAGCGGCAACGGCCCCTTCGCCGCAGTCGCCGCGAGGCGGAAGCGGCCGAGATTCCACTTCGCTCCCTGGAAACGCTGCTCGAGGACGATCGTCAGGAGAGCCGGCTCAAGCAACACGCGCGGCTCGCGGAACTCGAAAACGGCCCAGTGCGGTTCTTGCATCCGCGGATGGACCGCCCAGCCTTGGCCGGGGTTCGTTGCATTCTTGTCGATCGCCAGTTCGACGCCGAGGTTCGCCTGCGAGAAGTCGGCGACGGCCCGGCTGAAGTCGAGCAGGGCCTTCTCCCCGGGGCGGGCCGCCGGGGCGATGTCGCCGAGAATCTCGGTGAGGACGAAATTGCCGTCATCGGCCCGCCCCGACCCCGCGCTTGGAAGGCTGGAGTCGGGAATCGTCTCGAGCCGCAAGCCGGTGTAGGTGCCGGCCGGGAGGGGGATCGTGAGCGTCGTCGTGTCGTCGCCGAGCGTGCCGGCAACGAGGATCGAGCCGTCGGGCTGCGCCGTCAGCGTCGCCCCGGCCCGCGACTGCATCGCCGTCGGCACGAGCACCTGCCACGTCGCCGCCTCGGCCACTTCGCGCTCCGTGCGCTCGAGCGCGGCCCAGGGATTGGCCCGGTAGCCCTCGATCGCTGCCACCGCCGCGGCGAGCCGATCGGCCCGCTGCTGTTCGAGCTCCAAGCGGCGCGGCTCGTGGGCTGCCGTGCCGTCGATGAGCGCCTGCTTCGCCCCCCCGATGCGCGTCTGCCGCGCGGCCTCGAGGACATCCTTCCGCGCCGTCCACGCCGCCTCAGCGCCGGCGAGTTCGCCGGAAAGAGCCGCATGGTCGGCCGTGATCTCGTCCCCGGCCCGCTTCACCGCGGCGATCTCCTCCGGCCGGCTCGGCCGGTTCAAAATCCGCAGAAAGACTTCGTTGACGAGCCGATCGTCGTCAGTCTGGCTGGCGACGAGCTTGGCCAGCTCGCTCCCCGGATCGGCGAGCACGTCGCCGACGGTCGGGCCGCTGACCAGCGCCATCACAGGCCCGAGGGCCACACCGCCGGCCCGCTCGCATTCGCAGGCGCTTTCGCGTGTCGGCTTGCCAAAGGTTTGGAGGAAGCCCGCCCCGAGGGCCGCCGACACGTCAGGCAGCGCCGCCGCCCGCGTCCCCTCCGGATAACCGGGGAACCGGGTCGGCGAGCCGACGACGGCATGGAGGGTGTCGTAGAGCGTCTCCGCCGGGAGGCGGCGGGGGAGGGCATGTGAGTAGTTGATCTTGTCGTCGTCGTTCCAGCGGTTGTCGTTGACGGAAAGCCCGTACGTCCGCGAGGTGCAGATCTCGGTGAGGACGTGCCGCATGTCGAAGCCGCTGTCGATGAACGACCTGGTCAGGTGGTCGAGGAGGGGCGGGTTCGTCGCCGGATTGCCGGCCCGGATGTCGTCGATCGGATCGATGATCCCGGCGCCGAACAGATAGCCCCACAGCCGGTTGACGTAGCTCTTTGCGAAGTAGGGATTCTCGGCGGAGGTCATCCAGGCGGAGAGTTGCTGGCGCCGATTCATTCCTTCCGCCTCGGTATGGGCGCAGTCGAAGGGGAACTTCGGCGCTACCGGCTTCCCGGTCCGCTCGTGCGTCACCTCGCCACTGCCCCGGTCGACGACGATCTCGTAGAGCGGCTTGGCTCCCTCGACGGCCGTCCCGCCGATGCTCCGATCGCCACTCTCGGGGTCGCGGTCGAGCCCGATTTGGGCGAAGAACGCGGCCGTCTCGTAGTACTGATCCTGCGTCCAGCGTTCGAACGGATGATCGTGGCACTTGTTGCAGTTGAAGCGTACGCCGAGGAAAAGATGAGTCGTGTTCTCCATCGTCGCCAGCGGGTCGCGGAGCGTCTTGTAATAGGCCGCGGCCGGGTTCTCCCGGTTTGAGCCGGTGGCCGTGAGGATCTCGCGGGCGAACTGGTCGTAGGGGGTGTTGGCAGCCACCTTCCCGCGGATCCAGTTCCGCAGTCCCTTCGACCCCTCGTCCCCGAGGAACTTCGGGTTCACCTGGAGGAGATCGGACCACTTGTTCGTCCAGTGCTCCACGAACGCCTCGCTGCCGATGAGCCGGGCCACCACCTCCGCCCGCTTGATCCGCGTGTCGCGCGTGTCGGAGAGGAAGCGCTTCACCTCGGTTGCTGAGGGGGGCATGCCGGTCAGATCGAGCGCGACGCGTCGAAGGAACTCGTCGTCGCTGCAGACCTGCGACGGCTCGATCTTCATCGCCTCCCACTTGCCGGCAACGAGGGTGTCGATCGGTCCCCAGGCCTCGGGCTGCGCCCACTCAAATCCGGAGCGATCCCCCATCACCGTGAGCGTGACGGCGGCGTAGGAGCCTTCATAGCGAACGAGGATCGGCGCCTCGCCGCGGCGGAGGGCCGTCACGAGCCCCTGCCGATCGGCGCTGGCGACCTCGCCATTGCCACTGTCGAGGAATGCCTCGCGGGTGACGTCGCGCTTTCGTCCGTCGGCGAAGCTGGCGACAACGCGGAACTGCTGCCGGCGCCCCGGTGTCTCGATCACGGCCGAGGTCGGGAAGACGGTGATTCCGGTGACCCGCGGCGTGGCGGTGTCGAGCTTCGCCCCCTGCTCGATCCAGCGGCGCACAACCTGATAAGCAGGATCATCGGGGCGGGCGAGGAGACCCCCGGCGTGGGGGACCGCTGCAGACGCTTTGAGCAGCATCAGGCTGTCGTCGGGGCTGGCGAGATTCACGCGCCGGGCCCCGTGATCATCGGTGAGAGCGCGAACGTCGTAGATCGGATCGTAGCCGCGGAGGGAAAGCTTGAAGCCGTTCTTCCCCTTCGCCGCCCCGTGGCAAGTTCCCTGGTTGCAGCCCATCTTGGCCAGGAGCGGATTGACGTCGCGGACGAAGTCGACGTCGGGGATGTTTTTCGTCCCCGCGACCGCCACCGGGATCTCCTTGATCACCATCCCCGGGCTACCCGGCTCGCCATGAACGATCCTCAAGCTCGCGGCGCCGTCGGCAAGCGGGCGGACAAGCCCCCCGGGGCCGATTGAGACCAGCCCCGTGGCGGGGATCGCCTCGCCGGCCCCTTCAAACCGCACGCTTCGCGTCAGGTCGATCGAGCCGCCACCGACGATCTGGCCGGTAACGACCAACTGGCTGACGGCAAACGGGCCGTCGAGGTTGATCGCGGCCGGCTCGACGGTGATCCCGGTGACGCTCGGCGGGGGCAGCTCTGGCTCGAGCGAAGCTTCGATCGGCCAGGGGAGGGGCAGGGCACCGCGGGCGGCCGCCGCCTGGTCGATCTTCGCCACCGGAAAGCTCCGCAGCGCCGCACCGGTGGAGGCATCGAAGAAGCGAATGAGCCCATCGGCGCCACCGACGACAACCGCCGTCGGGCTGCCATTGGCCCCGGGCTGGAAGGCGACGGCATAGGCTCCCACCTCCGGTAGGGCCACGCGCGCCACCTCGCGGGTGCCGGTGGCGCGGTAGTCGTCGAGGGTCTTCCATTCCTCGGCCGAGCGCTGGCTCCCGTTGCGGTTGGCATCCCCCGGGACCTTCGCCATGACGTCGAGGACCGGCTTCGGCACGTCGGCGTCGTAGTCGTAGCTGGCGATCACGAGCTCACCGCGGCCGTCGAGGCTCGAGACGGCAGCCACCCGCTTCCCGTCGGCGGAGAAGCGAACGCCGAACACGCGCCCCGGGAGGGGAAAGAGGGGGAAAATCAGATTGGCATCGTCACCGATGACGCGCGTCGAATGACGGTGGATGCGATAGATGCGCGGCGTGCCGTCGGCCCCGGCGACGACGATCTGGTCGAGGGTCGGATGGCGGTCGAGGGCGGAGAGCCCACCACGCAGGGCACCAGGGGTGATCGAGGTGATGTTGTCGATGAAGCGCTGCGTCGAGAGCTCCGTGAGCTTCGTCGACATGTCGCGGCCGACGGAGATGAGATGATCCCCCTTCGGCGCGAAGACCGTATCGAGGGCCCAGTCTTCATGGGCCCCCTGGTAGAGCACCTGCTCGCCGCTGGCGACGTCGATCGCGCGGACGGTGTTGTCGGTGCAGCCGAAGGCGATCAGCTTGCCATCGGGTGACCAGGAGCCGCCGAAGACGGTATCGAAGGTGACGGGGTGGGAGCGGAGAAGCGTCCCATCAGCCACGTTCCAGACCTGGACTTCCCCCATCCGACCGGAATTGCCACCCGTGACCGCCAGTTGGCTGCCGTCGGGGGAGAAGCGGACGCGCTGGATCCGCTCGGAGAGGCCGACGAGGCGCCGCAGTGGCGCGGCGGGAACCTCGGCCCCGGCCACGTCGAACAGGAGCACCTCATGGAAGCCCGACACGGCGAGGAGCCGGCCATCGGGGGAGAAATCGAGCGAGGTGATCACCGGCTGGCGCGAGTAGACGGGAGGATGCTCGGCATCGACGCGCTGCGCGGCGGAGGGGGGGGTGTCGTCCTGGGCGCCTTCACTGATCCAGCGGCGCACCAGCGCCACCTCGGCGGCCGACAGCGGCTTCCCCTGCTTCGGCATCTCGGAGACGCCATCGGGACCGGCCGTGATCACCTCGAGCAGCCGGCTCTCCTCCGGCTTGGAGGGAACGATCCCCGCCATCCCGGAATCGCCCGGGGCGAGCATCCGCGCGACATCGGTCATCACAAACGCCCCGTGGGCCTTGGCCGGCTGGTGACAGCCCTGGCACGTGGCCTGGAAGAGGGGGCGGATCTGCTTGTGGTAGCTGACCGGCCCGGCGGCAGGGGCCTCCGCGGCGGTAGCCCCAGCGCCCTGGAGGAGGACAAAGAGCCCGGGCAGAGATACCCAAAGGAGGCAACGAAGAGGGCTGACCGGACGGCTCGACATGATCATGATGACTCCCAAAACGGGGGAGGGGGGCGCAGTACGACACACCGCCTCTCCCCCCTACTCTCCCATCATAGTACTTCAAGGCCGGTCGAGTCACCCAGACTCGCCCGGAAGCTCTTCGACGACGACTTCGTCGAGCTCGGTGCCGTCGACATCCCTCCGGAGGAGGAGGTAGGAGGCGGTGGCAATGGCCCAAAAATAGCCCCATCCGAACGATCCGACGATCGCCCCGACGACCCGCGACCAAAATCCGAGGGCCGTGATCCCAAACGACCCGCCCCCCCCGTGCCCGACCGTTTCGAGGCCCGCGAGGACCTCGGCGGTGCGGGCATGCCCCATCCCCAGGCTCGCGGCCCAGAGGGAGAGATTGGCCGCGGCGGTGGCGAACAGCTCGGCGGCCGCCAGGGTCGGCAGGGCGACCACGACGGCCACGAGCAGGTAGAAGGCGTAGTGGAGCGGGCGCTGGTAGAGGTAGGAAAAGGCGGTCGAAATGGCCTGAAAGCTGTCGCCGCGCTCCACCCCAACACCCCCCACCATGAGCGGCCAGCCGGCGGCCGCCCCGATGGCGAGGATCGCCAGCACGACCCCACCGAGGAGGACCAGCGGCCAGACAACGCCGGCGATCGCCAGGCCGATGTCGGTGCGCATCAGCAACCCGAGAAGGGCCCCCGGAAGGCTCAAGGCGACGATTCCGAGGAGCACGAACGCCACCGAATTGAAGGCCGAGAGCCATTTCTGGGTCCCGTACCAGAGGGACTGAGTGAATCCGGGCACCTCCTCGCCGGCGAGTTTGAGGGCGACATGGCGGGCAATGGCGGTGCCGAAGATCGACCAGACGGCGATAAACCAGCCGATCCGGGCCAGGGCCCCGATCATCCGGGAGAGCGTCGCCGCCGGATTGAAGGGAACGGCCACGAGCCTCAGGAGCTCGGCCGCCGGCCGCGGCAGGGGACGGTTGAAGGGGACCATGTCCGGGAGGCCCGTCGTGGCGAGAACGCTCTCCAGTGGGGTCTGGAGCGCACGCCCGCGAGGCGCCTCGCTCCCCCCCTCCTGCGCAGCCAGGTCGGCGGCCTCCACCCCCTCGACAGCGGCCGGGATGCCGAGCCGGTCGGCGAGCGACCAGCCTCCCCACACGGCCAGCGCTCCGAGGGCAGCGAGAAGGATGACCGTCGACGAAAAGGCCGCCCCGGCCGCCCGGAAGAGGAGCCACCAGGGGAGGGCATCGCTCCATTGGATTTCGTGGATGATCCCGTCCCCCTGGATCGGATCGCGACCGGCGGCGGGGATGTTTGACGTGTCCGTGGCGGTAGACGTGCCCGGGATTCCCGACATATGACAGGGTGCCCTGATGGGAAGAATTGAGTGGGGGAAACGTGGGTGCGGTCGGGGCTGCTGGAGGCCGATCGGGCCGTGACCGGGAGTCCGAGGGGAGCCCCCATTGCGGCCGGAGTATACGTCTGGGAGGTTTTTCCGGCGGCGCCGATCCCCCACGGGATCGGTGGCCCCCCGAACGGCCCCCCGGCGGCGGGCAGCGGCAAGGCCGCGCGCTCCGGGCTTGGCAGCCGATCCGACCCTTTCTCCCCAGGAAAGCTTCCGATGGACGATTCGGCCCCCCTCCCGCGCTACCTCCATGGCTATTCGCCCGAGGAGCAGGCCCGGCTCGTCGAACAGGCCGAATACTGGCGGGAGCAGCTCATCCTCCCCGATCTCCCCTATGCCGCCGGCGAGCGTCTTCTCGACGTTGGCTGCGGGGCAGGGGCCGTGCTTGGCGTGATCGCCAGCGCCTTCCCGGGGCTCCACCTGGCGGGGGTCGATCGGGAGCCGAAGCAGATCGAGGCGGCCACGGCGCACCTAGCGGCCCTCGGCCTCCCCGCGGCCGATCTCCGCGTCGGCGATGCCAATCGGCTCCCCTGGCCCGATCGGCACTTCGATCACGCCTACCTGATGTGGTTTGTGGAGCACGTCCAGGGGATCGAGCCGATCCTCCGCGAGATCCGCCGCGTGCTGAAGCCGGGCGGCACGATCACGATCAACGAAACTGAATACGAGTCGTATCACGTCTGGCCGGAGCACGCCGACTGGGAGTATCTCGAGGAGGCGATGTTCCGCCACTTCCAGGCCCACGGCGAGGCCCATGCCGGCCGCCGCCTCGGGCCGCTCTTGATCGAGGCCGGATTTTCAGCCGTCACCAACCGGCTCGTCGGTGCCCACTTCTTCGTCGGCTCCGGCGACGATTCCCTCGCCCGGCACACGCGCTACACGGCCGACTACATCGAGCCGGCGATCCCGGAGTTTGTCGCCATGGGCTCCGACGAAGCCCGCCTCCGCCGCGGCCTCGACCATCTCCTCTCGATCCACGACGACCCCCACGGCGCCTTCACGCAGCTGGTCTACCGGGCCCGGGGCAGGGCGTAGGCGGCTCCAGCCACCGACCGAAAGAGGGTGGCCGTGGCGCGAAGCCCGACTGCAATGGCGAGGTCTTGGGAATACCCATACCATGGGGGGTGATTCCGATGGACCGCGACGCCCGGGACTGCGCTGGAGGTGGCCAATGCACTGGGTACTCGTGGCAATCGTCATGGCGATGGCGGCGCCGGCATCTGGACAGCAAGACGGGCAGGAGGACACGAGTTCCCTCAAGGAACTGAGGGCCGAAGCGGCGACCCGCTTGGTTGCCAGGAAGCCCCCTTTCCTAGATCTTTCCGGGCTGACCACGTTGTCAGATGACGCCGCGGACGCGTTGTCGAAGTACGAGGGATTCCTAACGCTCAACGGCCTGACGACGCTCTCTCCGAAGGCCGCCGAGGCGGTCGCAAGGACGAGCGGCTGGCTGCGACTCCACGGCCTGACGGTGCTTTCGCCAGAAGTCGCCAAGGCGTTGGCGAAGCACCGGGGCCCCTTGGAGCTTCCCGGCCTGACGACGCTCTCGGACGAAGCGGCCGAGGCGTTGGCGATTCACGACCGCTGGCTGTACCTCAACGGACTGAAGACGCTGTCGGACAAGGCGGCCGAGGCGCTGGGGAAGCACGACGCCGAGTTGTACCTCAACGGACTGAAGACGCTTTCGCCCGAAGCTGCCAGGGGGCTAGGACGGTTGAAGTGGGGTCTCCAACTGAACGGCTTGAAGACGCTCCCGCCCGAGGTTGCCGAGGCGCTGGCAACGCCTCAGATGCTCGGTCTCTCTCTCTGCGGTGTCCGGACACTGTCGGACGAGGCGGCCGAGTCGTTGGCGAAGGTCCGTGGAATGGTGTCCCTGCTGGGATTGAGGCAACTCTCTGAAGAGGCGGCCGAAACGCTCCGGTCCGGGGCGCATGTCCAGCTTCCGGACGAGTTCAGGTTTCCTCTGCCGGACCGCGCCGAAAGGCCGCCGTATTGGCTGCAGCACGCGAACGAGATCGAAGAGCTGGATGTTGGGCAGGCACGACAGCTTGCGAAACTCGACGGCACGCTCTATCTCGACGGCCTGACGACCCTTACACCGGAGGTCGCCGCAGCGCTGGCCGAGCACGAAGTCGGGCTCCGACTTCACGGTCTGACGACGCTTACACTGGAGGTCGCCGAGGCGTTGGCGAAGCACGAGGGTGCGCTGTACCTGCGAGGCCTGCGCACGATCACGCCGGAGGTCGCGAGGGCGCTTGCCAAGCACGAGGGGATCTTGGATCTCGCCTGCCTGACGACGCTGCCGCCCGAAGTCGCCGCGGCGCTGGCGCCGCACAAGGGATCGCTGTGCCTCTACGGCCTGACGACGCTCTCCGAGGACGTTGCCGAGGCGCTGGCGAAGCACCAGGGCGAAGTGTCACTCACCTCCCTGACGACGCTTTCGCCCCAAGCGGCGAGGGCTCTGGCAAAGTACGAGCACGACCTCCACCTTCCCGGTCTGACGACGCTCTCGCCGGAGGTCGCCAACGGGTTGGCGACGCACGAGGGCTGGTTGGCTCTCGGCGGGCTGACGACGCTCACAGCGGAATCAGCTGAGGAGTTGGCGACGCATGAGGGTGAACTTTGGCTCGATCACCTGACGACGATCATGGACGAGGCGGCCGAGTCCCTGGCGAAAAACGATGGTGATCTGCATCTCGACGGCCTCAAGACGCTCTCGGACAGGGCGGCGGCAGCGATGGCGAAGCACAAGGGCACGCTGTTTCTCGGCGGCCTAGAAACACTCTCGGATGACGCGGCGGAGGCGCTGGCCCGGCACGAGGGCACGCTGCACCTCAGGCGGGTGGGGACGCTTTCGGCCAAGGCGGCCGGGGCGCTGGCGAAGCGCGACGACGATCTGAATCTTCAGGGCCTGACGGCGCTGTCGGACGAAGCCGCCGGGGCGCTTGCGACACACGTGGGCTCGCTGATCCTCACGAGCCTGAAGACGCTCTCGGAGGACGCGGCCCGGGCGCTCGCGCTCCACAAAGGCCCGCTGTCCTTCAGCAACTTAACGACGCTCCCACCGGTGGTCGCCGAGATCCTGGCGCAGCGCGAGGACGATCTGTATTTCTCGGATCTGACGGCGCTCTCGGACGAGGCTGCCGCGGCGCTGGGGAGGCACAAGGGCTCGCTCCATCTCTATCACCAGACGACACTCTCGGACAAGGCGGCCGAGGGGCTTGCCAAGCACGAGGGCCGGCTCTGGATCCTGGGCCTGACCTCGCTCTCAAATGCGGCGGCCACGTCTCTGGGGAGGCACAAGGGCGAGCTCTATCTGTCGAGCCCTCGTCTCTCAGACGAGGCGGCCGAGGCGCTGGGAAAGAACGCCGGCACACTGGGCGTTCACATCCAGGCGACGCTTTCGGAGAAGGTGGCCGCGGCGCTGGCGAAGCACAAGGGCAGGCTGTACTTCACGGGCCTGTCGACGCTCGCAGATGAGGTGGCAAGAGCGCTTGCGAACCACGAGGGCGACCTTGGCCTTGACCAAGTGGGGAGCCTCTCTGAGGAGGCGGCAGCAGCGCTTTCGACGCACGAAGGCGCTCTTGTGCTCGGCCAACTGAGGCCGCTTTCGCCCATCGCGGCCGCGGCGCTTGCGAAGCACAAGGGCGACTTGGAACTGGGCGTCCCGGAAACGCTCTCGATCGACGCGGCGGCAGCGCTTGCGAAGCACAAGGGCTCGCTGACCCTCAACGGGCTGATGAAGATCTCTCCGGGAATCGCCGAGGCTCTGGCGACGCACGAGGGCGACCTGATCCTCAACGGCCTGTGGCGGATCTCACAAGAAGCGGCCGGGGCGCTCGCGAACCACAAGGGCGAGTTGTCCGTCAGCGGGCTGAGGTCGCTCTCGGTCGACGCAGCCAGGGCGCTTGCGAGGCATGAGGGTTGCTTGAGCATCGGGGGGCTTCCGACGCTCTCGCCGGAGGTGGCCGAGGCGATTGCCAGGCACGAGGGCACGCTGCGCGTCAGATACCTGACGAAGCTCTCGGTGAAGGCGGCCAGAGCGTTGGCAAAACATAAGGAAGGCCTCGAACTCGACGAGAGTCTGATGATGTCGGACGAGACGGCCGAGGCGTTGCGAGCGAATCCCGGAATCTCGCTCCCCGAGAAGTACCGCTGACCGCGCCGTTTTCAACCGCCACGCCGCGGCTTCCTCGTCATCGGCTTGGCTGTCGCTGGGTCGATGGCACGCTCAGACCGATCCCGGAGCACATCGAGGCGGTGTCCAGATGAGGGCAGCAATAGCTCGCGATCATCGTGCAACACCCTCAAGCCCGCGGTTCGCCCGGGAGACTGAATCCCCCGCCTTAGCAACCGACGCGTGCCGTGGTGCCAGTCGCTTCGACAAGCCCGCCGGAGACGTGGGCTCAGGCCTCGTGGTCGTCCTCGTCCTGGCGGAGAAGTTCCGGCGGGATCGCCCCCTCGCCATCCCCCTCGTCGTCGCCCCGACGGATCTCGGGAACGGCATACGCCTCGTCGAGCCAGCGGCCCAGATCGATGACGCGGCAGCGCTCGCTGCAGAAGGGGGGGGTGGTGAGGGCCGTCAGATTGACGGTGGCGCTGCAGACGGGGCAACGTGCCATGGCTGGTCTCCCCGGTAGCCCGGGCTCTTGGTCACCGATGACAACAGTCACGCCGCCTGGAAAAGGGCGGATTCCGCCTGACTCCTGCCCGACTCATTTTTGCCCGACTCAATTCTGCCCAACTCAATCCTTGCCGCCCGATCCGCCCCCCGATTTCTCTCCGCCAGACTTCTCGCCGCCAGACTTCCCTCCGCTAGACTTTTCCCCCGACGATTTGCCTTCCGATGGCTTCGATGAGGCTTCGGCCGCAGCGCCTTTTTTATACGACTCGCTGCGGTAGTCGGTCTGGTAGAAGCCGCTTCCCTTGAAGACGATCGCGCCGCCGGCCCCGATCAGCCGCCGCAGCTTTTTCTTCTTGCACTTCGGGCAGGTCTTCTTCGTGGCGTCGGTCATCGACTGGAACAGTTCGAAGGCATGAGCACAGCCGTCGCAGACGTAATCGTAGGTTGGCATCGGCTCACTCCCCCTTCGAGACGATGACCTGGGCGGGGCGCACCACACGGTCGTGGAGCTTGTACCCCTTCGTGGCCGCACCGACGACCGTTCCCGCAGCGACCCCCTCGACAGACTGCTGGAGGATCGCCTCGTGCACGCCCGGGTCGAACGGCTGCCCCTCGGTCTCGATTGGCTTGCAGCCGTGGATCATCAACAGCTTTTCGAGCTGCTGCCCCGTCATCCGGAAGCCGGCGATGAGGCTCTCGAAATCGGCCTTCTTCCCGGCCGCGTCGAGGGCCCGCTCGACGTTGTCGAGCACCGGAAGAAGGCTGCGGAGGAGATCGATCTCCCGGTAGCGGTGGGCATCCTCGAACTCGCGGCGCGAACGCTTGCGGAAGTTCTCCAGCTCCGCTTGGGTCCGCAGGAGCCGGTCCTCGGCGTCACGGAGTTTCTCGTGGAGATCGGCCCCGGAGGCCGGGGGCGACGCCGGCTGCGGATCGACCGGGGGAAAATCGTGGGAATCGTCGCTGGTCATGGATTCTCCTCGCGTTCGGGCACGGAGTCTTTCGGTTGGAAGTATTCACTCAATCGACTGAAGAAGCTCGATCGCTTCGGGCTGACGGCCTTCTGCTCTTCGGCCGCCAATTCCCGCAGCAACTGCTCGGCCCGCGGGGAGAGCGACTTGGGCACCTCGACGTGGACATGGACATGGAGATCGCCGATTCCGCGCCCCCGTACCTCCGGCATTCCCAGCCCGCGGACACGGATCACGTCGCCGGCCTGGGTGCCACGGGCCACCTGGAGCGGCTTCGGGCCGTCGAGGGTCGGGACATCGATCGTCGCCCCGAGCGCCGCCTGGCTGAAGGTTACCGGCACCTCGCAGTGAAGGTCACGGCCGTCCCGGTTTAAAAAGGGGTGGGCCTCGACCTCGATCACACAGTAGCAGTCGCCGGGGGGGCCGCCGTTGGCCCCCGGCTCTCCCTCGCCGGCCAGCCGGACGCGCACGTCGCGGTCGACGCCAGCGGGGATCGTCACTTTCCGTTCGACCTGCTCCTCGGTCAGGCCGTCGCCGCCGCAGCCCGGGCATTTCTCCCGAATGACATTCCCGGCGCCGCGACAGGCCGGGCACGTGGTCTGGAGTCGGAACACTCCGGCCGACTGGAGCACCTGCCCACGACCGCCGCAGTACTCGCACGCGACCGGCTTCGTCCCCTTCTTGGCACCGCTGCCGTCGCAGGTGCCACAGGCCTCGTGGCGGGCGAACTCGACCGTCTTCGTCGCTCCGCGGGCCGCCTCGAGGAGCGTCATCGAGAGCGTGCAGAAGACATCGCTCCCCTGCCGCGCCCGGCTCGTCCGCCGCCGAGGATCGCCGCCGAACATCCCCCCGCCGAAGATGTCGCCGAAAGCCTCGAAGATGTCCGTGATGTCGTTGAACTCGTGCGTCCCGCCCCCCTGGAGACCAGCGTGGCCGTAGCGGTCATAGCGGGCCCGGAGTTGCTCATCGGAGAGCACCTCAAAGGCACGGGCCGCTTCCTTGAAGCGATCAGAAGCCGCATCGTTGCCGGGATTCTTGTCCGGATGGAAGCGGATCGCGAGTTTCCGGTAAGACTCCGAGATCTGGGTCGTCGTCGCGGTGCGTTCGACGCCCAGAATCTCGTAAAAGTCACGCTGTTGGGCCATGGTGGGGTTGGGCGGCCCGCGGGGCACCGTCCTCCTTCCGGAATCCTCCCGACTTCAGGGGAATCGATCCCTACCGGACGCTTCCCTCGATGCGCTTCCGCTTTGATTCGTCCTTGTCGAGGTTCGTCACGAGCGCCTCGGTGGTCAGCAGCAGCCCGGCAATGCTCGCGGCATTCGTGAGGGCGACGCGGACCACCTTGACCGGATCGATGATCCCGGCCTTGAGCATGTCGACATACTCCCCCTTGTTGGCGTCGTAGCCAACATGGAGTGGCTTGTCGGCCACCTCGTCGGCGACGACCGAGCCGTCGATCCCGCCGTTTTCGGCGATCTGACGGATCGGGGCCTCGAGCGAGTGGAGGACGATGTCGACGCCGATCTTCTCGTCCCCCTTGGCCTGCGAGCGAACCTTCTCGACCGCCTCGCGGCAGCGGAGGAGGGCGACGCCGCCACCGGGAACGATCCCCTCTTCGACCGCAGCGCGGGTCGCATGGAGGGCATCCTCGACGCGGGCCTTCTTCTGCTTCATCTCCGCCTCGGTGCCGGCACCGACCGAGACGATCGCCACCCCGCCGGTGAGCTTGGCGAGACGCTCCTGGAGTTTCTCGCGGTCGTACTCGCTGTCGGTGGCGTCGATTTGGTTGCGGATCTGCTGAACGCGGGCGGTGATGTCGGCCGTCTTACCGGAGCCCTGAACGATCGTCGTCTCGCTCTTGTCGACGGTGATCATCTTCGCCTTGCCGAGATGGGAGAGATCGAGGCTCTCGAGCGTCAGCCCGAGGTCCTCGCTGATCAGCGTGCCACCGGTGAGCACGGCGATGTCGGCGAGCATCGCCTTGCGACGGTCGCCGAAGCCAGGGGCCTTGGCAGCACAGACATTGAGCACGCCGCGGAGCTTGTTGACGACCAGCGCGGTGAGGGCGTCGCCGTCGACGTCCTCGGCGATGATCAGCAGCGGCTTGCCCGACTGAGCGACCTTCTCGAGGAGCGGGAGGAGCTCCCGCAGATTCGAGATCTTCTTCTCGTGGATCAGGATCAGGGCGTCGACGAGCTCACAATCCATCTCCGCGGTGCGGTTGATGAAGTAGGGAGAGACATACCCCTTGTCGAACTGCATGCCGTCGACGAAGCGGACGGTGGTTTCGGTCGTCTTCCCCTCCTCGACAGTGATCACGCCATCCTTGCCCACCTTCTGGAGGGCCTCGGCGATGAGGTCGCCGATCGAACGGTCGTTGTTGGCGGAGATGGCACCGACCTGGGCGATCTCCTCGGGGCGTTCGACCTTCTTCGCCATCTCGTGGAGGCGGACGGTGGCAGCGGCAACGGCCTTCTCAATGCCGCGGCGGACGGCCGTCGGATTGGATCCGGCGGCCACCATCCGCGTCCCCTCGCGGAAGATCGCGCGGGCGAGGACCGTGGCCGTGGTCGTGCCGTCACCGGCCAAGTCGGAGGTCTTCGAAGCGACCTCGTTGACGAGCTTGGCGCCCATGTTCTCGAAGGGATCCTCGAGATCGACTTCCTTGCTGACGGTGACGCCGTCCTTCGTGACCGTCGGGCCACCGAACGACTTGTCGATGATCACGTTGCGGCCGGTCGGCCCCATCGTCACCGCCACGGCGCCGGCGAGTTTCTCAACGCCTTTCAGAAGCTTGGCACGGGCTTGGTCGTCGAATAGCAGCTGCTTGGGCACGGGACGATCTCCTCGGGAGCCTGGGTGTATCAGGCGATGGGGCGGGTGTGTGAAAGGGAATATGTGGAGGGGGCCGGCCGGCCCCGGCCCGCCGCAGGTGCGGTCGGGCCGGGCGGGGCTCGGAAACGTCAGCCGGAGATCTTCGCGAGGATCTCGCTCTCGCGGAGGATCTTCACGTCGTGGCCGTCGACCTCGATGTCGCTGCCGGAGTACTTGCCGTAGATCACCTCGTCGCCGACGGCGAGCGAGAGAGGAGCACGGGTGCCATTTTCAAGGAGCTTGCCAGGGCCGAGCGCCACGACATGGCCGCGCTGCGGCTTCTCCTTGGCCGAATCGGGGAGAACGATCCCCCCGGCGGTGCGCTCTTCGGCTTCGACGGGCGTCACCACGACACGGTCATCGAGCGGACGGATCTTCAGGTTCTTCGTAGCCATCGTGAATCACTCCGGAAAAAAAAAAAAGGATCTGTTTGGAGGGTGGAGGCCACCCAGAAGTTGGAGGGTGGAGGCCACCCAGAAGTTGGAGGGTGGAGGCCACCCAGAAGTTGGAGGGTGGAGGCCACCCAGAAGTTGGA
>JBAWVV010000025.1:0-21253 GCA_037147115.1 Planctomycetia bacterium
GCCGGCCGATGGCGCGACGCGTTTTGGATGCTCGGTATCCTTGGCGTGGCCTATGCGGTTCCTTACTTTCTCTTCCTCCGGGGCGTGCGCGAGACACCCGCAGAAGCGACCTCTGCGACACCCTCGGCTCGGGCCCCTTCAAGCCCTGTTTGGAGCCTGTTCGGCGCCCCGTCGTTTCCCATACTCTGCGTTGTCTTTCCCTGCTTCGTATTCGGGCTGTGGCTGATCTACGGCTGGCTCCCCACCTTTCTCCACGACAAGTTCGACCTCACGCAGGCCGACGCCGCCTGGAATGCGACGGTCTATCTCCAGTCGGCAACCGCCATCGGCCTCCTCAGCGGGGGCTTCCTCTCCGATTGGCTCTACCGGCGCTCGTCCGCGGCCCGGCAGTGGGTGCTCGTCGCCAGCCTCCTCTGCTCGGCTCCCAGCCTGTACCTCATCGGCGCTGGTGTTACTCTCCCCGCCACGCGCCTGGCCGCCGCCGCCTTCGGGCTCTCGAGCGGCCTCTTCATGGGCAACATTTTCGCCGCCGGGTTCGAGGTCGTGCCGGCCGGTCTACGGGCCACGGCCGTCGGGATCCTGAACCTCTTCGGCGGGATGGTGTCGGGCTTCGCCACGCTCTTTGGCGGAATGTGGAAGGACTCGATCGGCATCGACGGGCTCCTCGCCGCCACGGCGCTGGCCTACCTCGCCGCCGGAGCGATCCTGGCTGTGGTGACCATCGCTTGCTTCGACACCGATCACGCCCGGGCCACGGCAGAGGCTTCAGCATGACCCGATCACGGACGATCCTCGCGGCGGCGCTGGCGCTTCTGTTTGCCTCGCTCCCCGGGCCCCCCGCCCCGGCCACCGAGCCGGTCGAGATCGCGTTCACGGCCGAGTGTGACGGCTCGACCGAGCACGCTGTCGAGGTCCTTCCCCCGGACTTCGATCCGGCCGCCCCCCACGATCTCCTCATCGCCCTCCACGGCCATGGCGCCGACCGCTGGCAGTTCATCCGCGAGGCGCGCGACGAGTGCCGCGGCACGCGCGAGGCAGCAGCCAGGCACGGCGCGATCCTCCTTTCCCCCGACTACCGGGCCCCGACGTCGTGGATGGGGCCGAAGGCCGAGGCTGATCTCGTGCAGATCATCGCTGCCGCCAAAGCGCGTCATCGGATCGGGCGGGTGTTCGTCTGTGGCGGCTCGATGGGGGGCACCGGCAGCTTGACGTTTGCCGCGCTCCATCCCGATCTCGTCGACGGCGTCTGCTCCCTCAACGGCACGGCGAACCTCGTCGAGTACGGGAGATTCCTCGATGCGATCGCCGCGAGTTTCGGCGGCACGAAGGAGGAGGTGCCGGAGGAATACCGAAAGCGCTCGGCCGAGCTCCACGCCGAGGCCCTCGTGATGCCGGTTGCCTTCACAACCGGCGGCCGCGACGATGTCGTCCCTCCTGCGAGCGTCCTGCGGCTTCACGAATCGCTCGCAGCCCTCGGCCGGCCCGTCCTCCTCCTCCACCGCCCCGATCGCGGCCACGACACCGATCTGGCCGACACCAGCGCCGCCCTCGATTTCCTCTTTCTCTCCCCCTCCCGCTGACACGCCTCCCCGGATTCCCATCATGCCTAGGATTCTCGTGGCGGAGTGCAAGCAGGAGGTGTCGACCTTCAACCCACATGCAAGCACCTACGGCGACTTCGACATCCGCCACGGGGCTCCCCTCTTCGACTACCACCGCACCGTCGGGACGGAAGTCGGTGGCGTCCTCGACGTCCTCGAGAAGACTCCCGGCGTCGAGCCGGTGCCGACCTACGGCGCCTGTTTCATCACCTCCGGCGGGGCGCTTGCCCCAGAGGCCTGGAGCCGGATCGAGCGCGAGTTTCTCGACGCCCTCCGCCAGGCGCCGCCGGCCGACGGCGTGATCTTCTGCATGCATGGCGCGATGGCCGGCCCGGCCGAGTGGGATCCGGAGGGAAAGCTCCTCGAAGAAACTCGGAAAATCCTCGGGGAGAAGATCCCGATCGTCGTCTCGCTCGATCTCCACGGGATCCTCACCGCGCGGATGGTGAAGCACGCCTCTGGGGTCGTCGCCTACCACACCTACCCCCACGTCGACTTCTTCCAGACCGGCCAGCGTGCCGCCCGGCTGCTCCTGCGAATCCTCGCCGGGGAGGTGCATCCGGTGACGGCGGTCGTGGCGGTGCCGGCGCTGGTCCGCGGCGATGAGCTGATCACGGCAACGGGGCTTTTCGGCCGGGTGATCGAGCGGGCCAAGGAGATCGAGACCGGCCCTGGTGGCCTCTCGGCAGGGATGTTCATCGGCAATCCGTTCACCGACGTGCCGAGCCTGCAGACCTACGCCTTCGTCGTCACCGATGGCGATGCCGCCGGCGCCGAACGCGGGGCGCTGGAGTTGGCACGAGCTTTCTGGGAGCACCACGAGAAGATGACGGTGCCGCTCTCGACGCTTGCCGAGATGGTGGGAATCGTCACCGGGCACTCGAGCGGAGGCACGCTCGGCCTGGTCGACGCAGCCGATGCCACGAGCTCCGGCGCGTCGGGGGATTCCAATGCGGTCGTCGGCGCCCTCCTCGACGCCGGCTACCGGGGAAAAGTCCTCGCGCCGATCGTCGACGCCCCGGCGGTCGCGGCGGCCTTGAAGGCGGGGGTCGGCGGGACGGTGTTCACGACGCTCGGCGGCCGGCTCGATCCGGCGCGCTACCGGCCGCGTTCCGTCCAGGCCCGCGTCCGACTCCTCGCTGATGGAAGGTTCCGCAGCGAGTCGTTTGGGGAGGAGTGGAACGCCGGCCCGACGGCCGTTCTCGAAGCGGGGAATGTTACCTGGGTGGTGGGGAGCAGGGCTGTGAGTCTCTACGACCGCTCGTTCTTTCTCGCCCACGGCCAAGACCCGCGTCGCTCTGACTGTGTCGTCATCAAGTCGCCCCACTGCCAGCACCACATGTATGCCGACTGGTGTGCGCGGATGATCAACATCGACGCTCCCGGCTCCTCGAGCGCGAATCTGAAATCGCTCGGCCACACCCGCTGCCCGCGGCCGATCTTCCCGCTCGACGCCGATGTCCCCTTCACTCCGACCGCAACCATTTCCACTCGACATTGACTCCGGAGATCACTCCATGAAGATTCGCGACATTCGCTGTGCCGGCCTCCGCGGCGCGACCCCCGAGGGGGGCTGGAGCGTGGAGCTCAAGCCCGAGGACTGCGTCCACACGCTCGTTGTCGTCCACACCGACGCTGGTCTTGTTGGCCTGGGGAGCGTGTTCACCAACGACGATGTCGTCCGCGCGGCGATCGCGCTGCTCGAGCCGTTGTGGCGCGGTGAGAACGCGCTGGAGCCACAGCGTGTCACCGAAAAACTTCACCAAAACACCTTTTGGACCGGCCGCGGCGGCTCGCTCACGCATGCCATCAGCGGGATCGACATCGCCCTGTGGGATCTCTTCGGCCAAGCGACAGGGCAGCCGGTGGGGAGGCTGCTGGGGGGCCGCTACCGAGAGCGGGTCGCCCCCTATGCGTCGCTGCTCATGGAGGAGCCGGCGCGGATGCGCGAGCGGCTCCTGGCGGTGAAGGCCGAGGGCTTCCGGGCCTTCAAGATCGGCTGGGGTCCGTTTGGGCGCGTCAGCCGGACGATGGACGAAAAAATAGTTCGCGCGGCGCGCGAGGCGGTCGGCCCCGACTGCAAGCTGATGGTCGATGCCGGCGGGAGCGACGCCCACTGGGCCAACGGCTACAAGTGGGCGATCAACGCCGCGCAGATGCTCGCCGACTATTCTGTCGACTGGTTCGAGGAGGCGCTGCGGCCCGATGCGCTCGACGACTTTGTGCTCCTCCGGGAGCACTCGCCGGTGCCGATCGCCGGCGGCGAGGTCCTCACGCGCAGGCAATCGTTCCTGCCGTTCCTCGCCGCGCGGGCCTTCGACATTGTTCAGCCCGACGTTACGAAAGTCGGTGGCATCAGTGAAGAAGCGCACATCGCCCGGATGGCCTGGGATCATGGCGTGAAGTTCATTCCCCACGGCTGGAACACCGCGGTCGGGCTGGCAGCCGATCTGCAACTCGCCAGTGCCTTCCCCGACACCGATCTCGTCGAATACCTGACCGGCTCGCCGTTCATCGATGAGATCACCCAGGGGGGTTGGAAGCTCGACGCCGACGGCATGCTCCCCATCCCCTCTCTCCCCGGCCTCGGCCTCCAGCTCGACCGCGACGCGGTGCGGAAATACACCCGTGGCGAGGAGCTTTTCTGATCCGGGATGGAGCCCCGTGCGCAGCCGGCGCACGGCCTCCCCCGCCGCCGAGCCAGAGCCGGCGCTGCGGCCCATTCCCTCGATTGCATCGGGGGGCCCTGGCGGCAATAATGGATGAGTTCGTCCTCTTTATCGAATGGGAGGGAGCCCTTTTCCCCGGCCAGGCGATGGGGAGCCTCTAGCATGCCCACTTCTCCTCTTTCTTTCCGAGACGTCGATGCTGTCACAGACCGTGGAATATGCCCTCCGCGCCGCGACCTACCTGGCCACGTCGCCGAACGAACCGCGCACCGTCGATCAGATCGCGGAGACGACGCTTGTGCCGGTGGCGTATCTCGCAAAGGTGATGCAGGCCCTCGTGCGGGGAGGAATCGTCACCAGCCGGCGCGGGGTGGGGGGAGGCTTCACGCTCTCCCGTCCACCGCGCGATCTGCCGCTCCTCGAGATTGTCCAGGCGGTCGATCCGATTCAGCGGATTACCACCTGCCCCCTCGGCCTGGCGAGCCATGGCACGAATCTCTGCCCCCTCCACCGCCGTCTCGACAGCGCCCTGGCCGCGATGGAGGACGCCTTCTCGACGACGACGCTCGCCGAAGTGCTCGCCGAACCCTCCTCGAGCGTGCCGCTGTGCGCCTTCCCGGGGGGCCAACCGGGAAAAGCGCGATGATCGCGGCCATCGCGCTCGCTTTGGCACTGCTGGCGACGAGCGCCGTGGCCGAGGACGACTTCGAACTCGCGCCGATCCGCTATTCCGCCTCAAGCCCCGACAACCCCGTCTCCCGTCTCCAGGCCCGCCTCGATGCCGGGGAGACGACCCTCGCCTGGGACGACTCCTCCGGCTGGCTGGGGGGTGTCCTTGCCGCGCTCGAGGTGCCGACCTCGAGCCAGACGCTCGTCTTCTCCAAGACGAGCCTCCAACAGACGCGGATCAGCCCACGCAACCCCCGCGCCCTCTACTTCAATGACGACGTGTACATCGGCTCTGTGCGCACGGGGGAGGTGGTCGAGGTGTCGGTCGCCGATCCCACCCTGGGAACGGTCTTCTACTCGATCGAGCAGGTGCCGGGCGACCATCCGCGCTTCGAGCGCCGCACCGAGGACTGCCTCCTCTGCCACGGCGGCTCGCAGACGCGGGGCGTGCCCGGGCATATCGTCCGCTCCGTCTATCCCTCCCGCAGCGGCCAGCCGATCTTTTCTGCCGGATCGCACCGGGTCGACGATTCGACCCCTCTCGCCGACCGTTGGGGGGGCTGGTACGTGACTGGCCGTCACGGCGACCAGCGGCACCTCGGCAACCTCACCTTCGACGCCCGCCCGGCGACCGCCGCCGACGCCGATCCCTCCGGCCTCAACGTCACCGCTCTCGGCGACCGCTTCGGCACCAAAGGCTACCTCACCGGCCACAGCGATCTGGTGGCGCTCTCCGTGCTCGCTCATCAGGCGGCCGCCCACAACGCGCTGACGCGAGCCTCGTTCGACGTCCGCGCTGCCCTCTACCGCGAGGCAGCTCTCAATCGGGATCTCAAGCAACCCCCCGATTACCGGTGGCCGAGCACGAACACCGTCCTCGATGGCGCCGCCAAGGCGCTGGTGGAGTGTTTTCTGTTCTGCGACGAGGCGCCGCTGGCCGGGCCGATCGAGGGGACGACGACCTTCGCGATCGACTTCGCCGCCCGCGGGCCGACCGACGGAGCAGGGCGATCGCTGCGGCAGTTCGATCTCGAGCGTCGCCTCTTCCGCCATCCCTGCAGCTTCCTCGTCTATTCCCCGAGCTTCGACGCCCTTCCCGCCGAACTGCGGGCCCGGTTCTGGGCCCGGATCGATGCGGTTCTTACGGCGGCCGACCCCGGCCCGCGCTTCGCCCATCTCTCGGCCGACGACCGGCAGGCGATCCGCGCGATCCTCGTCGCCACGAAGCCCGACGCGGTCGCCCACTGGCCGACAGCCGACTGACCCTTCGGGAACGGCACCGTCAAAGCCCCGGCGCGGCCGAAGCTTGGGTGTTGAGTTCGACCCCAAGGCGGTGGAGATCCGCTTCCAGCTAGGCCGTGGCGGCGCTAGAATCGGCGGTGGCCTCCATGCCCGCCTCCAAGGAAGCCTGGCAAGAGCTCGCTCGAGCCAGGACAGGCAGCCATCAAGAGGATTTGGCCCCACCCGGCGGTCAAAAACCACCGCACCCATGAAACCATTCGGTCGGCCGTTCACGCAGCGAATCCGCTTCAACTCCGAGCCGGTCTGGCTCACGGCGTGGGTGGCGCTGCTCATGGTCCTGTTCCTCCTGCCCACGCTGCTCCTCGCGCGGGCGCAGCAAAAATCGCTCCACCTCGATCGGCAGGCCTGGGAGGCGATGCTCAACCCGGCCCTCCCCGATCCCGGCTATGAATCGCCCGATGACCTTCCCACAGACCGCGCCCGTCGGGTGACGATCGGGTTCTACCTGGAGAGCATGGACGAGATCTCCCTCCACGACAGCCACTGGAGAGGGGTTCTCGATATCTGGTGCCGCTGGAAGGACGATCCCGATGCGCCTGGAGGGCCCGACTTCGACCCCTTCGAGCATCTCATCGTCGTCAATGGCACGATCGCCGATCGAAGGACGCTTCGTGAGATTCACAGCGACGGCGAACACTACGTTCTCAATCGCTGCTCGCTGGAGTGCACAAAGGCTTTCCAGGTCGTCAATTTTCCCCTCGATCGCCATCTCATTTTGGCGTCCTTCGAGAACTCCGATCACACTCGGCAAGAGCTTCTCTTCGCCGCCGATCAGGAGTCGAGCGCCGTCAGCCGGCGAGTCGCCATGTCGGCCTACCGGATCGTCGGCTTTCAAGCGCTTGAGAATCCTCACAGCTACCAAACCAGCCGTGGTCTGCCCGGCGCCTCTCCCGCCGAACATGAAATCTTCTCCCAGCCCCGATTCGCGATCATCATCGAACGCGACGGCTGGGGCCTGTTCTTCAAAATGTTTCAGGCCCTCTTCGTCGCGGTGGCGGTCGCCCTCCTGGCCTGTTTCATCAAACCAACCCATGTCGACCCTCGTTTCGGCCTCGGTGTCGGGGCCCTGTTCGCCGCTGTCGCAAATACCTATCTCGTCGGGAGCTACGTCCCGGAAACCAGCGCGTTCTCCCTGGCAGACGTCGTCAATATGTTGGGGATTGGGACAATCCTCGTTTCCCTGACGCAGTCGACAATCTCGCTGTGGCTCTACGACTCGCTCGACAAGCGTACGTTCTCGCGCCGTCTCGATTGGGTGTCGTTTTGGGCGATCCTCTGGCTCTTTGTCGCCTCGATCGCGCTGATCCTGGCCGCGGCGGTGAATCGAAGTTGACGCGTCCACAGCCCGCTGGAGCTCGCGAGTCCGAGCGACGGCGTCGTCAGCACCCCTCGTCGGACGAAGGGTGACGACGCGGACGACGTTCGAGGGGAATCAGGACGGTGGCGTCGATGTCGTCCTCGAAGGGATCGAAATCGCCGTCGAAAGGTCCGAAAACCCGTGGGCCCTGTGTACTGGGGTGCATGATCGCCGCTGGGTGGGAGGAAAAGGGTGCCCCACCAATCAACCCAGGGGACGGGACGGAATCAAATAACGCCCTGCGCGGCCGTCAGACACCGGTTTTCAGCCCCTGGCCGGCGCACAAACCGCCCCTCACACACCCCTCTTTCAAGGGGTATTTGTCGGCCGGGCGGGGGCGGGGAACCCGGCTGGAGAAGGCTTGGCCGCAGCCGCTCGTCCGGACAACGATCCCCTATACTCACCCTCCTTTCCCGCTCCACACCCCCGCTTCAACCAACCCCATCCATGGCCAGCACCACCGCCCCCACCATCCCGCAGGATCCCTGGTTCCAAGACCGTTTCGCCGCCCGCATCGGCGGGCCTGAGTACGGCAAGGGGAACGAGATCTACAAGTTCGAGCTCATCAAGCGGGCCAAGCGCCAGGCCATCGCCGACCATCCGGAACGGCGGATGCTCGACTTCGGGATCGGCGAAAACGACGAGATGGCCCCGGAGGTCGTTCGAGCGGTGATGCACAAGGAGATCGACCGCCCCGAGAACCGCGGCTACGCCGACAACGGCATCGCGGAGTACAAGGAGGCCGTCGCCGCCTTCATGCAGCGGGAGTTTGGCGTCACGCTCGACCCCGTCACCGAAATCAACCATTGCATCGGCTCGAAGACCGCCTACTCGATGCTCCCCGCGGCCTTCATCGACCCCGGTGACGTTACGCTCATGACCGTTCCCGGCTATCCGGTCGCCGGCACCGCCACGCGCTGGTTCGGCGGCACGGTTCACCGGCTGCCGCTGGTCGCCGAGAACGACTTCTTTCCCGATCTCGACGGCATCCCGGCCGAGGTTTTGGCTCGGACGAAGCTCCTCGTCCTCTGCTATCCCAACAGCCCCACCGGCAAGGCCGCGACCCGCGATTTCTATGCCCGCGTCGTTGAATGGGCCCACAAGCACCGGGTGATCGTCATCCAGGACGCCGCCCACATCATGCTCTCCTACGATCAGGAGCCGCTGTCGTTCCTGTCGGTCGATGGGGCGAAGGAGGTGGGGGTCGAGGTCCATTCGATGTCGAAGGGCTTCCACATGATCGGCTGGCGGCTCGGCTGGGTGTGCGGCCACGAGCGGATCGTCCGCGCCTTCTCCGACGTCAAGGACAACTGCGATTCGGGGCAGTTCATGGCGATCCAGAAGGCCGCCGCCGCAGCGCTTTCCGATCCGGCCATCCCCCGGCAGGTGCGCGAAAAATACCGGCGCCGCCTCGAGAAACTCGTCAGCGTGCTCCGCAGTGTGGGCTTCGACTGCGCCGTCCCGGGAGGGACCTACTTCCTCTACACGAAGTCGCCGCACGGGGCGGGCGACCGGTCGTTTGCCAGCGCCCAGGAGGCGAGCCAGTTTCTGATCCACGATCTCTCGATGTCGACCGTGCCGTGGGACGACTGCGGCACCTACCTGCGCTTCAGCGTCACCTACGAAGCCGCCGACGAGGAGGCGGAGGACGACCTCATGGCCGAGACCCACGCCCGCCTCACCCGCGCCCGACTCAAGTTTTGATTCGCGTTTGAATTGCCTACGGAGCACCCCATGCCTGCCTTGTTGACCCGGCTCCTGTTCATCGCCGCCGTCGTCCCTCTCTTCCTTGCCGGGTGCGGCACGAAAAGCGCGAAGAAGGGGGGGGGGATGACCGTCCAGCAACGCCTCGAGAAGGCGGAGAAGGAGCCGACCCCCGAGAAGCAGGCGGTCGGCTATCTTCGTGCGGCCCGCTTCCAACTCGCCTCCGGCGACACTTCCGGGGCCCGTGATTCGGCGCGCATCGCCTTCGACCGTCTCAAGGGGGATGGCGATGCCAACACCTTCGCCCCTCGGCTGATCGACGTCGGCGGATTCCTCGCCGAGCTCGGCGACAAGAAGCCGGCAAAAGAAGCGATCCTGCGGGCCGCCGAACGCTCCGCCGGGGTCGCCGACGCGGTCCGCCGCACGAAGATCCTCGCCGATGCCGGCGCGGTGGCGGGAGAGAAGGGGAAGGGGATCGGCGATGCCGCGCTCGCCAAGGATCTGCTTACCCAGGCGATCGCGATGGCCGACTCGGTCGAGGAAAGGTTTCGCTCCGAGGCGCTCGCTGCGGTGGCGCTGGGGTGCACCCGCGCCGGTCAGGCCGAGACGGCCGCAACGCTGGTCGACAAACTCGAAGAGAGTGCCAAGGCCCTCGAGGAGCCACGGGCCAAGGCCGAGGGGCTCGCCGCCGCCGCCAGCGTCCGCTCCGAGACGGGGAAGAAGGACGAGGCCAAGGCGCTCCTAACCGAAGCCGCCGCCGCCGCCAAGTCGATCGACCGGCCCGAGGGGCGAGCCTATGCGCTCCTCGCCGTCGCCAGTGCCACGGCGTCCTGCGGCGAAAAAAAGCAGGCCTTGGCGCTCCTCCAGGAAGCCGACAAGGCGGCCAACAAGATCTCCGATCCGGCCCAGCAGAAGACGACGATGGACAAGGTGCGGACGGCGATCGCCGAGCTCGAGAAGTGAGCTCGCCGCGGGGCTCGTTCCGACGCCTGTCGGGCTCGCGCTGACAAGCGCGGCCGGCATGTTAGCCGGGGCGCGGCTTGTCGGGCTTTTCCTTGCCGGCCGTGACCGTCTTCAGGGCGGCTAGGGCGAGGACGCGGGCCTCGGCGTGGTCGATGATTTTCTTCGGATAGGTCTTGCCCAGGGTGATTCCGGCCCGGGCAAGCGTCGACTTGTCGGCATCCCCGGGGGCGTGGATGTCGGCGGCTGACAGATCTTTGAGCTCCTCGACAAACTTCCGCACGTAGGCTCCCTCGGGATCGAAGCGCTCCCCTTGGGTCTGCGGGTTGAAGATCCGGAAGTAAGGGGCCGCGTCGGCGCCGCACCCGCCGGCCCACTGCCAGCCGAGGGTGTTGGCGGCGAGGTTCGCGTCGACGAGCGTGTCCCAAAACCAACGCGCGCCGACAAGCCAACTGACGCGCAGATCCTTGACGAGGAAGCTCGCCACGATCATCCGCACCCGGTTGTGCATCCAGCCGGTCTGCCACAGCTGCCGCATCCCGGCATCGACGACCGGGTAGCCGGTCTGCCCGTGCTGCCAGGCCCGCAGGCCCGCCGGATCGTCGACCCAGGGGAAACGCTCGTAGTCGCTCCGCAACGGCCTCTGTGCCGTATGCGGAAAGTGGTAGAGGAGATGGGTGGCAAACTCGCGCCAACCGAGCTCGCGGAGATACGTCTCGGCGCCGCCGCGCTCGATCCTTGCCGCTGGCCGGCCGCCGACGGCAGCGCGGACGGCATGCCACACGCGCCGCGGCGAGATTTCGCCGAAGTGGAGGTGGGGGCTCAAGGCGCTCGTGCCGTCGTGGTCGGGCCGGTCGCGATCGGTGTCGTAGCGGTCAAGATGCTCGAGGAAGCGATCGAGGCGCAGGGCCGCTGCGGCCTCGCCGGGCGTCCACCGCTGGCGCATCGCTGCCGCCCAGTCGACCGCGGGAAGAAGCCCAAGATCGGTGATCGAAACGCTCTTGGTCGTCTTGCCCACGGGCTTGGCTGCCAGGATTTTCACGGGCGCCGATTCCGGCTCGGCCGGTTCGTCGCGCGCAAGCAAGGCCCGCCAGAACGGCGTGAACACCTGATAGGGCTTTCCCTCCTTCGTCGCCACATGGACCGGCTCGAAGAGCTGGCCGCCATTGAAGCTCTCGACGACGAGGCCCTCGCGCTTCAGCGTTTCCTTGATGGCCGTGTCGCGGCCGATCACGGCCGGCTCGTAGCGGCGATTCCAGGCAACGTGCGTAGCGCCATACTCGCGCGCCACGGCAAGGAGCGTCTCGAGCGAGGGCCCACGCCGGATCAGGAGCGGCGCCCCCTTCTCCGCAAGCGCCGCGCCAAACCGCTCGAGCGCCCCATGGAGCCACCACCGGCTCGCGGCCCCTGGCTCCCACGGCGCCTCTTCCTCCGGCGCGTGGATGAACAGCGGCACGACCGTGCCGCGGGCCACCGCGGCGCGCAAGCTCGGGTTGTCGTCGAGGCGGAGGTCGTTTCGAAACCAGACAATCGTGACGTGCGGCATGGCAGTTAGCGTCTCACAAACCAGATGTTGCGGAACCGTGTCGGGCTGCCGTGATCCTGGAGGAAGAGCGGCCCACGACCGGTCTCGAGGAGCGTCTTCTCCACGCCCCGGAGATGGTCGGTGACGCCGTATTTGTAGGGGATGTAGGGAGATCGCGGCTCATCGAATTCGATGCCGTCCTGGACTTTCTGGCCATTCAGCCAGGCAATGATCGACCCGGGCCGCGTCAGCTTTCCGTCGGCGGCGCGGCGCGGGGCGGTGTAGCGAATGTCGTAGACCTGCCACTGGCCAGCCGGACGGGCGGCATTCACCAGCGGTTTGGCGAAGCGGTAGAGGCTCCCTTCGTCCTGGTCGGTGACCGGATCGACCCCGGCCGAGTCGTAGATCTGCATCTCGAACCAGCCGTGAAAATAGAGACCGCTATTGCCGTGGGCCAGCGGATCGACGACGAACTCGGCATGGAGATCGGCGTCTGCGAAGGTGTCGATCGAATGGACATGATTGGCATGCCCCTCGGTGCGGGTGACGACGAGCTCTTCACCGTCGCGTTGCCAGTCGGTCGGCCCGCCATCCATCCCCACCAACCGCGGCTCGACCCCCGCCCCAAGAACGACGACGGCCCCGGCCGGGGCCTCGACCGGCAGCCGATCCTGCTGCGGCGCGAAGTCGTCGGCTCGCGCGGCGACGTTGCCAGCGGCAAGGAGGAGAGTACCGATCCAGATTGCCACGATGCAGGTCGGCATTCCCTTCTCCATTCGGCACAGGGGGTGAGCAAGGGGACAGGACAGGCGATGGCGGTTGGGCTTGGCTGCTAGGCGAGGAGATCGCCGATCACGTGGCCGTGGACATCGGTGAGGCGGAAGTCGCGGCCCTGGGAGCGGATCGTGAGCCGGAGGTGGTCGATGCCGAGGAGGTGGAGGAGCGTGGCGTGGAGGTCATGGACCGTGACGGGGTTCTCGACGACGCCGTAGCCGAGGTCGTCGGTGGCACCGTGGCTGATTCCCCCCTTGATGCCGCCACCGGCCAGCCACATCGAAAACGCCTTCATGTGGTGGTCGCGGCCATTCCCCTGGGCCATCGGCGTCCGGCCGAACTCCGTCCCGAAGACGACGAGCGTCTCGTCGAGCATCCCCCGCCGCGCCAGATCCTCGACGAGCGCTGCGGCGCCCCGATCGACCTCCGCTGCCGTCCCCTTCACATGCTCCTGGACGGCGCCGTGGTGATCCCAGTCGCGGTGATAGAGCTGGATGAAACGGACGCCCCGTTCGGCGAGCCGCCGAGCGAGGAGGCAATTCGAGGCGAACGATCCGTCGCCTCCCTTCGTGCCGTAGAGCTCGAACGTCTCGGCCGTCTCATCGGAGAGATCGAGGAGCCCCGGCACGCTCGACTGCATCCGGAAGGCGAGCTCGTACTGCGCGAGCCTGGCGGCGATCTCCGGATCGTCGACGACCTCGTTGTGGAGGCCGTCGAGCTTCGTGACCGCGTCGACCACAGCCCGCTGGCCGTCAAGCCCCACCGGCGGCTTGACGTACAGGACGGCGTCTCCCTTGGAACGAAACTCGACCCCCTGAAACCGGCTGGGGAGGAGGCCCGAATGCCACTGCCGCGCGGCGATCGGCTGCCGCTGCCCGTAGTTGCCCGTGCTCACCATGACGATGAAGCCGGGGAGATCGTGGGCGTCGCAGCCGAGGCCATACCACAGCCAGCTCCCCGCTGCCGGCCGCCCCGGCACCATGGCGCCGGTGTTCATGAAGGTGTGGGCGGGATCGTGGTTGATCGCCTCGGTGTGGAGGCTCTTTACGATCGCGATCCGATCGGCGATCCGTGAGGAGATCTCCGGGAAGATCTCGCTGATCTCCTGACCGCTCTTCCCCACCTTGTGGAAGGCATGCTGGGGACCGAGGCACTTGAGCGCCTGCCCCTGCAGCTGGGCGATCTGCTGCCCCTTCGTGAAGCTCTCCGGCATCGGCTCGCCATTCATGGCGGCGAGCTTCGGCTTGTGGTCGAAGGTGTCGAGGTGGGTCATCCCGCCGGCCATGTAGAGCCAGATCACCCGCTTCGCCCGCGGCGGCACATGGTAAGGCCGGATGACCCCCGGCCAGCGGGCCAGATCTTCCCCTTTCGGAGGGGATGCCTGGGCCCCTCGGCCCCCGAGGAGTGAGCCGAGGGCGAGCGGCCCGAGGCCGCCAGCGGCGCGGGCGAGGAACGCACGCCGGGCTGGGTCGAGCCCTGTTGGGAGGTGGCCGGATCGCGGATCGAAGGGGCTCACGACGTTAGTTCCTCGTGTAGGTTTCCTGCATGTTGAGCACGGCCCGGGCGGCGGTCGTCCAGGCGGCAAGCTCAATCGGATCGAGACCTGCCGGCACCGAGTGGGCACCGATCGAGAGGAGCTTTTCAGCCGCCCCGGGATCGGCGGCAAACCGGGCCCGTTCGGCCGTCGCCAGCTCCGCGACGACCGCCACTTCCCGCTCGGTAGGAATCCGCCCCACGGCGCGACGGAGGAGGAAGCGTGCCCGCGCGAGCGGCTCGGGCCCCGCCTCGGCCATCGCCTTGGTCGCCAGGGCCCGCGCCGCCTCGACATATTCCGGGTCGTTCAAGAGCACGAGGGCCTGGAGCGGCGTGTTCGATCGGGGGCGACGGGCCGTGCATTCCTCCCGGCTGGGCGCATCGAAGACCATCAGCGCCGGATGGAGGTATTGCCGCTGCCAGTGGGTGTAGAGGCCGCGCCGGTAGAGGCTCTCCCCCTGGTCGGCCTGCCAGGTGCGCTGCGGGAAGTTCAGATAATCCCAGTAGCCCTCCGGCTGGTAGGGCTTCACGCTCGGGCCCCCCACCGTGCGCACGAGCAATCCCGCCGCCGACAGCGCCGTGTCGCGGACCATCTCCGCCTCGACCCGGAGCCGATTCTGCCGGGCGAGGAGCCGATTCTCCGGATCGCGCTCGATCGCCTCGCGCGGTGCGGTGCTGCTTTGACGGTAGGCCCGGCTGGTGACGATCTCCCGGAGAACCGCGCGGAGGTTCCAGGGGGTGCCCGGAGGCTGCGCGGTGCCATCCCGCAGCTGGCAGGCGAGCCAGTCGAGGAGCTCGGGATGGCTCGGCGACTCCCCCTGGGCGCCATGGTCGTCGAGCCGTCGGGAGAGCCCTTGGCCGAAGCAGATCGCCCACAGCCGGTTGGCGAGGACGCGCGCGACGAGGGGATTGGCAGGCGCGGTCATCCACGCGGCAAGATCGAGCCTCGTGCGGCGCGGGGCTGCCGCGGCCGGATCGGGCGCGGCTGCGCCCACCGCTCCGGGGAGGAAGGCCGGCGCGGAAGGCACCACGACGTCGCCGGAACGATCCATCCAATTCCCGCGGGGAAGGATCCGCACCGGGCGCGGCTCGACGGCCACCGTCACCGGGATGTACGGGAGGCGATCGACGAAGTCTTTGCGGGCCCGCTGCGCCGCGGCGAACGCTTCGCGCTGGCCGGAGAGCTCGGGGGCACTCGTCCGGAAACGCTCAACCAGGAGCGCCGTCTCCTCGGCCGACCGCTCGGCCGCCGGCTTGCCACTGGCGATCCGGACCGGCTCCGGGAGGAGGCCGGGGCCGGGATCGTCGGTCGGCTCGGCCGCCACCGCGAGGCGAAACCGCCCCAACTGATAGCCGACCGGATGGTGCTGCTCGATCGTGACCACCAGGAGCGTGTCGGCGGGAATCCCGACCGGCGTGTCGGCGCGGACGATGAGCCACTGGTCGCGCCCCACCTGCTCGTGGATCGCCCAGCCGACGTTGTCACCGCTGTGGCGGCCGTCGATTGCATAGGCCGCCAGCCACTTCCCCGACGGCGTGATGTCGCCAGCCACCGACTGCTCGAAGCTCGCCACCGCTCGCGTCAGCGGCACGGGCTTGTCGTCGGCCAGCCCCTTCGCCTCCTTCCCGGCGGCGGCACTGCGGAGGGCAAGCGTCACCTCGGAGACCACGAAGTTGGCATTGTCGGCCCGCCCTGGGCCCTTGTTGGGGAGGCTGTCGTGCGTCAGGGCCTCGAGTCGGAGGCCGACAAAAGGCCCCGGGGGGAGCTCGAAGACAAGCGTCGTGTCGCCAACGTCGGGGCGCGGGCCGGAGGCGAGCAGCGAGCGGTCTTCCTGAAGGGCAAGGGTGGCGCCACCGCTGGCGGTGCTGCTCAGCGGTGCGAGCGTCTTCCAGGGATCCCGCTTGACCCGCTCGATCCAGGCCTCCCGCGCGGCCGCGAGGGGCGGGGTGTCGGTCTCGAGATCCAGCTTCGCCGCGGCGACGCGCTCGTCGAGGGCCGCCAGCTCCGCAGCCTGCTCCGGCGTCGTGAACAGCTCCATCCGCCCCCACGCCTTGTCGCGCCCCTGGCCGATGTCGTAGACGCCGCGCTCCTCGATGTCGGCAAAGAAGGCCGCCATCGAGTAGAAATCGCGCATCGTGAACGGGTCGTATTTGTGGTCGTGGCATTCGGCGCAGCCGAGCGTCGAGCCGAGCCACGCCCCCGAGACGTCGCGCACCCGGTCGGAGGCATACTTGAGGAGGTATTCCTCGGCCTGCGCGCCCCCTTCGGCACTCATCATCCCGAGCCGGTTGTAGGCCGCGGCGACGCGCTGATCGAGCGTGTTGCCGGGGAGGAGATCACCGCCGAGCTGCTCGCGCGTGAAGCGGTCAAACGGCATGTTCTCCGCGAATGCCCGGATCACCCAATCGCGGTAGGGCCACACCGTCACCTCTTGGTCGCCGTGGTAGCCGACCGAATCGGCGTAACGCACCAGATCGAGCCACCAGGCCGCCATCCGTTCGGCATGCGCGGGGCTGGCGAGGAGCCGATCGACGAAGCGCTCGAAAGCCTCGGGGGAGGGATCGGCCAGGAAGGCATCGATCTCGGCCGGTTCCGGGGGGAGGCCGGTGAGATCGAGGGAGACGCGGCGGGCGAGCGTCGCCCGGTCGGCCTCGCCGGCGGCCACGAGCCCCGAACCTGCCAACTCCCTGGCGATGAAGGCATCGACCGGCAGCCCGGCCGCCGGAGGCACCGGGCGGACGAGCGGACGATAAGCCCAATGCCCCTCGTAGGGAGCACCGGCGGCGATCCAGGCCGCGATCGAGTCGCGCTGCTGCGGCGTGACCACTTTGTTCGTCTCGGGAGGGGGCATGACGACATCGGGATCGGTGGAGCGGAGCCGCTCGAGGAGCGCGCTTGCCTGGGGGTTGCCTGGCACGATCGCCGGGCTGCCGTCGCGCGGCGCGGTGGCCCCCTCGAGGGTGTCAAGCCGGAGATCGGCCTGGCGGTTGGCCGCATCGGGCCCGTGGCAGGCGAAGCAGGCATTGGCGAGGACCGGGAGCACGTCGCGGTCGAAGCGGACGGCCGCGGGAGCCGGCGCTTCAGCGGCACGCCCCCGCTTCCCGGCGTGCATGCCGACGCCGGCCGCAATCAGCAGCGCGGCCATCCAGCCCGCCTGTCGAACCGTTCTCTGCCCGAGCATGGCCATGCCGCGACGCTCCTCTTCAGGAAAAACCCCTCACCACGCCAAGCCGTGATTGTCGCTCCGCTGGCGCGCGGGTTGCAACTCCGTCGCCGGCGACGTGGCTGGAGAGGATGAGCCGATGGCGTCAGCGCCTGCGCCGCTCACCACTCGATGACGAGCGTGCCGGCGCGACGGGCCCCGTCCTGCCCGGGGACGGTGACCGTCAAGCAACCGGTGGCCAGGAGGCGGGCCTCGATCGGCAGTCCATTCCAGACAACTGCATGCGGGAGCCGCGTTACGCGCGTCAGGATCAGCCGGCTCGGCTCCTCCGGCCAGAGCATGACCTCGACGGTGGTCGCGGCGGCGGTGGAGGTCGCGCGGCGCACCGCGCCGGGAAGGTGGAGGACGTGGCCGGCCGAATCGGTCGGGCTCCGGGTGAGGCGCGTCGCCGTCACCAGCGGCGTGGCCTCGAAGGCCTCGGCGAGCGTCGCCTGGACCGTGGCCGGGTTGATCGCCGGCCCAGCGCCAACGCTCGATCCGAACAGCCAGTAGTCGGGGAGGAGGCCGCCGCGACCGGCCGCGTCGTCGATCGGGAACGTCATCTGCAGTCCGCTCCGCGTGATCCCGCGGGCGAGCGTCTGCCAGGGCTCTGCGGCGGCGCCGTCGGCGGCACGGGCGAGGTCGTGGAGGGCGCCGGCATAGACCAGCCCGCACCACTGCACCGGCTGCCCGATCCACACCGGTGCCACCCAATCGGTGGCCCCAAGAACCCCGATCGTGGCATAGCGCCCCACCGGCCCGGGGAGCGGATCGCGGAGATAGACAAACGGCACGCCCGACCAGGCCCACTGCCGCGCTTCCTCGAGCCGGGCCGGATCGCCATCGAGGAGATGGCCGAGGAGGTGGATGCGCACGAGCCTGGCCGAGGCGAGGATGTCGGGGGTGTGGAGCGGCATCTCCCAGGGCTGCGCGCCGCGCGGCACGGCGCCGGCCGGCCAGGCCATCGCGATTCCATCGAGCGCGGCGAGGGCCGCACCGATCGCTTCTTCGTCACCCCCCAGAACCGCCGCCTCGAGCAGCGCCTCGGCGCGGATGGCGGTGTGGCCGTTGCAATGGTCTCCCCCGAGGGTCGCCGCGTAGTCGGTCGGGCCGGCTATGTAGCGATCCCTCCCCCCCGCCGCAGTCAGCTTGGCGGCGATCTTTCGGGCCCGCGCCGCCGCGGCCGTGAGCGCCAGCCCGACGGCGGCGTCATCGGCCACCGCGGGGCGAAGCAGGAGCGGCAGCGCCGGCCGCGCGAGATGACCGATGCCCTCGGTGGACCCCGCCGGCAGCGCCGCGAGCGCTTCATGCGCCGTGGCACGGAGCCGCGCGGCACGTGGTGCATCGCCGACATGCGCGGCCAGCCAGAGCATGCAGGCCGGCGCGTCGGCGGCGGGCTGTGCGGCGAAGCGCCCCTGCCAGACGGCATGGCGCCAGGTCGTGCCGTCGCGCGCGGCAGAATCGAGCCAGCCGTGGGCGAGGAGCCGGCAGGCGGCCTCGAGGCCGCCATCGGCGCCGGGGACGCTGGCAGGGAGTGGCGGCAGCCCCTCGACGCGGACCCACTCGGCCACCGCGGGGAGGACCGTATCGCCTGCGCCGCCGCGGATCGTGATCGCCTGGCGCACCGCCTTGCCAGGCTCGAGCATGACTCCACGGTAGATCTCCCGCTCTCCCTCGAAGCGCGGCGGCAGCGGCTCGAAGGCTCCCGCCGCCGGCGACCAGAGCCCGAGAACATGGCCACCGGACGCGAACATCCGATCGGGGGAATCGAAGAGGGGGGAAACCGGGACGGCCCCCGGCTCCCAGTCGACTGCCAGCCAGCGCTCAGCGGCGACGAGGACCATTGTTGGAAAGCAGACCTTGGCAGGATCGACAAGCTGCCGGTTCGCGGCTGGCCCGCGGATCTCCTTGTCGTTCGAGGAGGGTTCGTCGTCGAGGTATTCGACCCCCGGCAGAAGCGCCTGCGACTTGCCCGTACCGAACGTTCCCCGGCCGGCAAAGAGCGTTAGCCACGGCAGATGGATCAGCTCGCGGGGCCGATCGACTTCGACGAGCGTCTCGATGCGCACGCCGCGCTCGGCGGCCGTGAACTGCCGGCTGAAGCGCCAGGTAGCGGCCCCGTCGCCCGCTTCGCGCACCGTGGCAACGATCTCGAATCCCTCCGCCAGCACCCGCGACACGACGCCCCCGGCGCTGGCATCGACGGGGATTCCACCATCCACTCCCCGAGAGGAAAACAGCTCGGCGGGATCGCTGTCGGCCATCCTCCGGCCGCCGATCGAGATCGAGAGGGCGTTCCAGCGGTGGGGATCGTGGGCCACGCTCACCCCCCCCTGCTGCACCACCAGGGCGTCGCCCGGGAGGATCAGCGGCGCGGGGCGGCCGGCCGGGGGGGCCGGCGCGAGCGGGATCAAGGGCGTCGCGACGAGCCGTTCGAGGCAGACGGGGGCAGCGCCGTCGGGGGGATCGAGCCGAAATCGGACGCGCTCGCCGAGCGCCGGCAGCACCCCGCGAAACGTCCCGGTGCCGTCGGCGACGAGGTTCACCGCCCACCCTTCGGCGAACTCCTTTCCCTCGGCCGCGGCGTAGCAGCGAACATCCCCCGCCGCGGTGCCGTCGAGCTCCACAAGCAGTTTGCGGGCGCCGGGAGGAAGAGGGAGATCGACGATCGGCCCGACCAAATAGGGATCCTCACCCCGGCAGATCATCGACAGCCCATCCGCCCCCTCCCCGAGACCACCGATCGAGCCGTTGGCTCGCCAGCCGTGCGCGGGAGTGGTGAAGTCGGCCACGACGACCGGGCGCTGGTCGGCAGCCGACGTGCGGCCGGGCCAGAACAGGAGAGCAAGGAGGAAGGGCGCGAAACGGAGGCAGCAGTGGAGGTGGGGCATGGGATCGGTCGGTGGGCCGGGAGCGAAGCACGACAGAACGCACCCGACAGGGTATCCCGTCGACCGCGTCAGGATGGGACTCCGGGCGGCAATCCTCGCGCTCCGCACCACCCGAGGCCGTTGTCGCTTCCCCCGTGCGTGTGGTACGAAGCAATCACCCACGATCGCCGTCGGCGATCGGGAGCCCATCGAACGTTCTGCAGGAGTCATGGACCATGGCGAAGAAGAAGGCCGCGAAGAAGAAACCCGCCGCTGCGAAGAAGGCGACGAAGAAGGTCACCAAGAAGGCCGTAAAAAAGGCAGCGAAGAAGGCCGTCCGCAAGACGAGGGGGCCGCGCGCGGACACCATCTCTGTCACCAACGTGATCAGCGGGCCGGTCAAGAAGGCGAAGAAGTAAGCCTAGCGGGCGGATGACTCCATCACCCCGTTTTTCGAAATAGCCGACCGGTGACGCCGTACCCCAGATGGATCGGCGGCGTTACCGGTCGGCACGCATCTGCGTCACCCGTGCGATGCGGGCCAGCCCCCAGTCGATTACCTGCGTCTCGCCGAACGACCCGAGCATGATGTTGTTCGGTTTGATGTCGCGGTGGAGCACCCCGCGGCTGTGGGCATACTCGATCGCCTGACAGGCGATGCCGGGCCACGGCATCCTCGACGATCTCCCGCGTCCGCGGATCGATCGCCTTCTGCGCAACAAGGATCTCGGCGATCGAGCTGAAGGCCAACCGGGCCGCTTTCTTAATCCTGTTCAAATGACGCCGCCCCGACCGCCCCGAAGCTTCCAGACTCCCCCGGCACGAGGCGCGGCATGATCCAGTCGATCGAACACTCGAGCCTGCTGCCGATCCTCTTCTGGCTGCTCCTGCTCCCGATCGCCATCTTCATCCTCATGCGCACCACCGCCTTCTGGACGGATGAAGGGCCGGGGACGATTCTCGGCGCCGCGAAGACCGTGCTCGCGATCTGGCTCACCGTGTTCTTCGTCTACGACCTTTCCGGCTACGGCTTCGCCCGGCTCATGCAGGATCCACGTCTTGGGATCGCCTTCCCCCCCAACTACA
>JBAWVV010000026.1:0-21240 GCA_037147115.1 Planctomycetia bacterium
CTTCCCGCCCCGCGCCAAGCGCGTCCTGGTGATCTTCTGCTCGGGTGCCCTCTCGCAGGTCGACACCTTCGACTACAAGCCGGAGCTGCTGCGCCGCCACGACACGCCGCTGCCGGAGAGCGTGTCGGGGGAGAAGCTGATCACGTTTCAGGGGGAACAGGGCAACCTCATCAAGCCACAGTGGGAGTTTCGCCCCCGTGGCCAAAGCGGCACGATGACGAGCGACCTGCTCCCACGCTTGGGTGCGCTTGCCGATCGGATGTGCTTCATCCATTCGATGACGGCGAAGTCGAATACGCACGGGCCAGCCGAGAGCCAGATGGCAACGGGCTTCACGCTCGACGGCTTCCCGAGCATGGGGGCCTGGACGACCTACGCCCTGGGGAGCGAGTGCGACGATCTCCCGGCGTTCGTCGCCATCCCCGATCCGCGCGGTGTGCCGCAGATCGGCCCGCGACAATGGGCAAGCGGCTTTCTCCCCGCCGTCTTCCAAGGGACGCCCCTGGGCGCCGATCGGCCGATCCCGAATCTCGCCCGCCCCGCCTCGCTTTCGGAAGCGACCGACGGGGCGACGCGCGACTTCATCCGCAAGCTCAACGACGACCACCTCGCCCGCCATCCCGGCGACAGCGATCTCGCCGCCCGGATCGCCGCCTACGAGCTCGCCGGCCGGATGCAGCTCTCGGCCCCGCGCGTCGCTGACTTGTCGAACGAATCAGCCGCGACGCTCACCAGCTACGGCGCCGACGACGCCGCGAATCCCACCAAAGCCCGCTTCGCCCGCAACTGCATCCTGGCCAGAAAACTCCTCGAGCAGGGGGTGCGGTTCGTGCAGCTTTTCAACGGCGCCTATGCGATGGGGGAGGGGGTTGGGAACTGGGACGGCCACAAGACGCTCGTCGATCAGTATTCCATTCACGGCCCCATCCTCGATCAGCCGGCAGCGGCGCTCCTCGAGGATCTCGAAGCCCGCGGCCTCTTGGACGACACGCTCGTCGCCTTCGTGACCGAGTTTGGCCGGATGCCGACGTTTCAAAAGGGGGCCAGCGGCCGCGACCACAACCCGGCCGGATTCACCGTCTGGCTCGCCGGTGCCGGCGTGAAGCGGGCTTGGCACCATGGCGCGACTGATGAGTTTGGCTGGAAGGCGGTCGAGGATGTCTGCACGATCTACGACCTCCACGCCACGATCCTCCACCTCCTCGGCCTCGACCACACGCGGCTCTCTTACTACCACAACGGCATCGAGCGCCGGCTGACCGACGTCCACGGCCACGTCATCAAGGGCATCTTGGCCTGACGGGGCGGCGGACGCTGCCACCTTGAGCCGGAAACTATTCTTCTGTACAGTTCCTTTCAACCAAGGAGCCAAGCGATGAGCGTCGACATCTCGCTCGAAAGTCTTTCCACGGTCGAGAAGCTCGCACTCATGGAGCGACTGTGGATCGATTTGTCGCGTCACCCCGAAGACGTGCCCTCACCAGCATGGCACGGAGCGGTCCTCGAGGAGCGACGAGAGGCCGTCCGACAGGGACGCACGAGCTTCGTGGCGTGGGAGGATGCCAAGAAGCGGCTGCAGGAACGGCACGGATGAGGATCCGAATCCTTCCCGAAGCCGAGCGCGACCTCGATATCGGCTGTGATTTCTATGATTCCCAATCCCCCGGAGCAGCGAGATTTTTCCTCCGCGGCCTGCTCGACGACATCGACGGGCTTTTGAAGCACGCCGGTGCCCATGAACTGGACTGTGGCTTTTTCCGCGCGATCTCGAAGCGGTTTCCGTTTGCGATTTTTTATGCTTTGAGCGAAGACACGATCGACATCTACGCGGTGTTGGATTGCCGTCAAGATCCCGATGCCATCACGTCCCGCCTCGGCGAACGGAACATCGACCGCGAGACACGGTCCTGACGGGGAGCGGCATCGCTGCCGGGCATCACTCTGCCGGCGGCAGATGCCGGGCGAGATCCATGCTGTCGTGCAGCACCCGGGCGATCTCGAGCGCCGAGTCGCTCCGGAGCCGGAAGAGAAGGAAATGCCTCGGCGTAATCACCCTGCCGACGGCCGGAGCAACGCGTTTCCGGGAATGGGCAAGGTGATACGTGTGCACACCCGCAGCGATCTCGGGCCGGGTCTTGGCACCCGCCCGGGCTGGGTCAGCGGCGAGATCCCCGATTGCCTGGACGATCAGGGCCGCATAGCGACGGCGGGCCGCATCGCCAAAGGCCTCGGCAGACCAAGCAAGGATCTCCGCGAGGTCGGCCTCCGCGGCCGGAGCGAGAATCACCTTCCAGGGCCGGCTCATGGCCGACGCCGCGCCGACCCCACCGGCTTCGGGCCCCCGAGGCCATCAAGATGCTTGGCAAGTTCCTTGGAAGTGGTGAACTCGACACCGCGACCCTGATCGAGTTGGTCGAGCCCAGTCTTTGCCAACCGCCGCAGGGCGGCAAGCTTGGCCCCATCCTCGGCGGCCTGTTGCTGGAGGAGACGGAGGCCGGCCCGCATCACCTCGCTGGCGTTGCGATACCTCCCCGCTTCGATCTGCTCATCGATAAAAACATCGAATGAGTCCGTCAGATTCACGTTCCGCGTCGGCATGAATTCCTCTTGGAAAAAACTCCGACATACTTTGCTTGGCATCGACGAAAAGGACCAGTTCTTCTCTTCGCCGGAGGCCCAGCAACACCAGGACGCCCGCAACGGACTGAAGGTTACCCCCAATTGGCAATAGTTGCCAATCTGGAACCAACGCCCCAGAATCCCTGGGGCCATGAGCGGTACGCAAAAGCCTGCGGGGTCCGTCAGGAATCGACGCCGTAGACCTGCACGCGGCCCCAGGCGGGCCACTGTCCATCTTTCGGGCCCGGCTGCGATTGGGCGCCCCCGAGGACAAGGCGCTGGCCGTCGGCCGTGAACCGGGCCTGGGTGATCCGCTGCTTGGTGTCGAGCGACGTGACGAGGCTGCCGTCGGCGGCGGAGAAGAGGGCGAGATTCCAGGTTCCCTGAGCCTGTCGCCCCGCCATCACGAAGTGCGCGCCGTCGGGAGCCCAGGCAAGCGTTTCCATCAGCCCCGAGCCGTGTTGGCCGTCGTGGATCTGGTCGAGGCGCTGGCCCGTCCGCCAATCCCACCGCTGCCAGGTCATCTTGCCGTTGCCCGCCATCGGATCCCCCATCGGCCCCATGCCGCACACGAGGAGCGCCGCGTCGGCCGGAGCGAAAGCGAGGGCGTAGATGCCGCCGCAGTAGTGATGGCTTTTTGTCGTTCCCCAGGAGGTGAAATCTGGGGACGTAAAGCGACTTTCAGGCTCTGGCCCGCCCCCATCGCCGAGCTTCCACACCTGCACCTCTCCGAGCATGTTCGCGGCGGCCAGATGCTGGCCGTCGCGGCTGAAGCCACAGCAGAGGACCGGCGGCTGGTGATCGAACGCCGCGACGAGATTGCCGCTGGCGGTATCAAACACCTTGACCCCCGGCTCAGTCGCCGCGGCCGGCTCATACTTCCAGCCCCCGGCGAGGTACTGCCCAGTGCTACTGGCGACCCGGCTGCCATCGGGGGAGAGGGCGAGATCCCAACTCCAGAATCGATGCGCCGACACCGCCCGCGTCACCGCCCCACGCTCGAGATCGTGCCACAGCAGCTGCCCGTCGTAGCCGCCGGAGACAAGCGTCTTTCCGTCAGGGAGCAGCGCGCAGCCACTGGCATACGAGCCATGCGACCCCGCCAGCGCCACCTGCTCGCCCGACGCCGAATCGATCCCGATGACGCGCCCATCGGCACAGGCAGCAAAGGCGCGGCCGCCGTCGGGGGCAATCGCCAAGCCAAACACGCCGGTGGCAAGCGCGTGATCGTGGAGGAGGGTGAGCTTCATCGGTTCACGCCAGCAATTCGCCGATCGGCGCCTTCCCGTTCTCGACCAAGTGAAACGTCGGCAATCCCGGGAGATCGTACCCGGCGTGGGGATCGAGCCCGAGCGCTGTGAAGATTGTGGCGAACAGGTTTTGCTCGTCGATCGGCTGGCCGACAACGTCGACGCCATCGGCATCGGTCCCCCCGACAACAACCCCGCGCCGCAGCCCGCAGCCGGTCATCATCAGGCTCCAGGCATTGGGATAGTGGTCGCGGCCGCGGGCGGCGTTGAGCCAAGGAGTGCGGCCGAACTCCCCCATCGCAATCACGAGCGTGGAATCGAGGAGACCTCGCTCCTCGAGATCACGAACGAGATGGTAGAGGACGCGATCGAGCTCCGGCACGAGCATCTGATGGATCTCGTGCTGGAAGACATGATTATCCCAGTTCATGCCGTTGGCCACCATCACAAACGGCGCGCCATGCTCAACCAAGTGCCTCGCCATGAGGGCGTGCTGGGCAAAGCTCCCCGGCCCGTAACGCTCCCGGTCGCGCGGGGGGAGCCGCTCAACGTCGAATAGCTCGGCGCTGGCCGCCAGCCCCCGCATCCGCTCGAAGGCGGCGTTTTGGCTGCGGGCGATCGAGCTGCTGCGCTCGCGCTCGAACCGCGACGTGAGAAACTTCCGCAGCGTCTCGCGGTCGTGCCGGTCGAGGTTATCGGGAGCGGCGTCGAGAAGCTGCGTGTAGTCGCCGCCGAGGCGCACCGGAGCGTGCTCGACGCCGAGCCAGCCGGCCCAATTCCCCGCCTTGAAGCTCTCGAACTCATTTCCCCCCGGGACGGGATCGAGAAAGACGAAGTTGGGGATCGGTGAATCGAGCTCGCCGACCGCGTGCGACAAGGCACTGCCAAGCGTCGGCCGGGTGAAGCCCGCCCGGTCGGGATTGCCGCGCTGCAAGAGATTGATCGCTTGGAGATGCTCCGACTGCGACGTCTTCATCGAGCGGACGACGTTAAGCTTGTCGGCGATCGAGGCGCAGCGTGGCATCAGCGCAGAGAAGTGCAGGCCGGGGATGCTCGTCGGCGTGCTGCCAAACGGGCCGCCGCCGGGCCGGCCGGGCTTCGGATCCCAGGTCTCGAACTGGCTCGGGGCGCCGCACAACCAGAGCAGGATGCAGCGCTTCTCGACGCGCTTTGCCTCGGCGGCGAGGACGGGATTGTGAAACAAGCCAGAAAAGCCCCCCACCCCTGCGGCGGAGAGCCCCTCGAGGAACAGTCGACGATGAAGCCGATGCTCGTCACGCGGGCAGTCGCCGGGCTTCAGGTGTGGGGCAGGTTGTGGCATCAGGCTCACGGCATGGTGAGGAACTCGGCGCTCGTCAGCAGCGCCCAGACGAGATCGCGAGCCGCCTCGGTCGGCTGCTCCGGACGCGCCGCGACAAACCGCTCGGCCTGCGCCATTTCCTCACGCGCAGGCGCTCGGCCGAGCACGGCGCGGAAGGCGGCCTCGACGCGCTCCGGGAGCGCCTGCAGCGCGGCGATTCCTGCGATCGTGCTCTCCGGGACCGGCTCGAGGAGCTCCTTCAGGGCCGGCGCCGCCGAGAGAAACTGGGCCTGCTGAAACGTCGCCTGATACTCCCGCGGCATCACGTCGGGGATCGCGGCGACCGCCGCGCGACGGAGGCTATCGTTCTCCGTCGGCCGGCCGGCGGCGATGGACCACGACCGGGCGATCTGTTCGGCGGTCAGGGGACGCTCTGCGGCGCAGGCGAACGCTGCCGGATCGGAGCCGGGAGCGCTGGCGGAAGCGATCCCCAGGGCGTACACCCGGCTGAGCACGATGCCACGGACCTCGCGGCGAATGTCGTGGTCATGGGCGGCGAAGTCGGCGGAGAGCCAGTCGAGGAGCTCCGGGTGGCTCGGCTGATTGCGAGTGGTCATCTCGTCGACTGGCGCCACGATCCCGCGCCCGAGCAAGACAGCCCACAGCCGGTTGACGAAGGCCCGGGCGAGGAGCGGATTGGCTTGGGTGGCCGCTGCGGCAAACGCTTCGCGGCGGGAAAACGTCGGAACCCGCGGCTTGGCCGCCGGATCGAGATACTTTTCGTCGCTGTCTGCTTCCGGGCTGCCATCCGCGGGCCGATTCTCGGCCACCGTGGGACCGTTGAGGAGGGTGACGAGGGCCGGCTGCGACTCTTTTTTGAGATTCGTGAAGTTGACGAAGCCCCCCACGGCGGACTCCGCCACGTCGGTTGTCCCCTCGACGTTCTTCCCCCGGTTGAAGGCCGCCACCAGCCCCCAATAATGCCCCTGCTTGATCTCGCGGGCGAGGGGATGGTCGTGGCACTGGGCGCAGTCGATGCGAGCGCCGTAGACGAGCGGGGCGACAGCCTCGGCGATCGCCTGATGGTCGTTGCGCCGCTCGTAGAGAAACCACGGCGCACCCTTGTCGTCTGCGCCCGCCGGTCGGGCGACGAGGATCTCGCGGACGATTGAATCCCAGGGGCGGTTGGTGCGGAACGATTTTTCAAGGTAGGCCCACCAGCCGCTGTTGCGGCGTCGCTCTTCGCGTGATTCCCTTTTTCCCCGCCCCATCAGAAACACATCCCACAGCTCGCGCATCCGCACGGCATGGTCGTCGGAGTCAAGAAGCCGATCGACGAGCGCCGCGCGCCGCGTGTCGCTCGGCACCTCGAGAAAATCGCGCTGCTCGGCCGCGGTCGGGATCCGACCGGCCAGATCGAGCCACACGCGCCGGCACCAGGTGGCATCGTCGACAGGAGGGGCCGGCTCGACGCCCTGCCGCGCCCACGCCTCTGCCATCAACACATCGATTGCCTCAGTCACCGTCGCAAAGGTTCTCGCTTCCGCCGTCTGCTCGGAGAGGCTTGCCGCAGGCTCTGCCCCGGCGTTTTCCAGGGCAGCGATCCAGGCCCGGACGATCGCTTGCTCGTCGAAAGTGAGTTGCTTGTCGGGGGGCATGTGCGACTCGGCCCCGGCGACGAGATTCAGGGCGAGCCGGCTCGACTCGGGCTGACCTGCCACGACCACGGCGCCGCCATCCCCCCCGGCGAGGACGGCGGCCGGGGTGTCGAGCTCGAGGCCACCATGCTTCTCGATCGGTCCGTGGCACTTCACGCAGTGCCGGTCGAGGAGAGGCTGGACCTGCGCCGACCAGAGCGCCGCCGGATCGGCCGCTGCGGCCTGGCCGGAGGCCAGGAGCAAGAGGAGCACCGGTAGGAGATGTCGGAGGTCCATCGAGAACCTTGCCTGGGAACAGAAGCGGTCCGCGGGGCCAACGGCGACCGGGACAACCCTCAAACGTATTCGAGGCGCTGAGGCGGAACAAGGCTGACCGGGCCGGCCCCTCTTTACCGACGGACCACGCATGCCCCGCGGCGAACAGGGGCGTTCAAGCGTCATGTCGATTCGTGGGCCCCACGCCCCCCTTGGCGACGGCCTGCTTCACGCTGGCACGTTTTGCCGCAGGCTTTGTGACGACCGCTTTCTGCTTGACGACCGCTTTCTTGGTCACGGCTGCTTTTTTCTTCACAGCCGGCGGCTTCGCAGCCGTTGTTTTTCCCTGGGCCTCGGGAGGCGCCTTCTTCTCCCGCTGCGTCGCCTTCTTGCCCTCCCGCCCGATCTCCCCGATCCGTGTGGCGACGAGAAGCTTGACGAGCTTGGCGGGCAGGACGGCGTCAAAGGGGAAACGGATCGTCCCCTTGCTCGTGTCGTAGTCGGCAAGCACACCCTTACAGGTTTCCACGGTCGACCCGCTCAAGGGATGGAAGGCCCCGTGCTTGGCCGCGGCGCGCCAGCCGACCAGCGGCGTGCCGCCGAGCTTCACCGCCGGCATCCCATACGACAGACACTCCTCCGCTCCGGGGCATGCGGCATGGACCGCCGCCCGGATCTGCTCGAGGGCCTTCCGCTCGGCGGCGGGAAGACGGGCGTGGTAGGCATCGACAAGCGGAGAGCGGGTCGCCATGGCAACGTTTCCCTAGCGCAGCGGCGGGGAGGGCCGAAAAGATCCATTCTGGCGACCAGCCACGCCGATTGGCTATCCTGCCCCCGGTGCCCACCGCAGGTTTTTCATCCCCCTCCGCGAGCCGAGCATGTCCGCGTCCCGTGCCCCTGCCGCTCCCCTCGGGGCTTGCCCCCCCTGCGATGTGATCCTCTGCGGCACGTGCGTCGCCGACATCCTCGTCCGCCCCGTCCCGCTCACGGTCGCCCCCGGCGCGGGCAAGCTCTTTCATGTCGATCCGATCCGGGTCACCACCGGCGGGATCGTCTGCAACACCGGCACGGCGATGGCCCGGCTGGGGATGAAGGTCGCCGCGTCGAGCCTCGTCGGCGCCGATGTGTGGGGGGAGGTGATCCGCGCGACGCTCGCGGGGGAGGGGATCGCGACAGCGGCGCTCGAAGCGAGCAACACCGTCGCCACGAGCACGACTGCCGTCCTCATCGACCCCAGCGGTGAACGGAGCTTTGCCCACCATGGCGGAGCCCCGGCGACGATCGACCTGGCCTTCATCCGCCGCCAGCTTCCCCACTTCGCTGCTGCCCGCCTTGCCCTCGTCGGCTACCTCGGGCTCCTCCCCGGCCTCGAGCCCGATCTTACCGAGGCCCTCGCCGAGATCCGCGCCACCGGCTGCATGGTCGCCCTCGAAACGGCCGGGAGCGGTGGGACGCTCGCCCAAGTAGCGCCGGCGCTCCCGCTGGTTGATGTCTATGTGCCCAGCCTCGACGAGGCCCGCCACCAGACCGGCCTCGACGACCCGCGAGCGATCGTCGACTGCTACCGCTCCCACGGGGCGCTTGGCCTCGTTGGCGTGAAACTCGGCACGCTCGGCACGCTCCTTTCCCCGAGCAAGGGAGCGTGGCTCGAGATCCCCTGCGTGCAGGCGCCCGGGCCGGTCGTCGACACCACCGGCGCCGGCGATTCGCTCCTCGCCGGCCTCCTCACCGGGCTGCTGCGGGGGATGCCCGCGCGCGACGCGGGCCTGCTCGGCGCCGCCACGGCCGCCTGCTGCGTCACCGGGCTGGGCGCCACCGAGGGCCTTCTCGGCTTCGAGGCTACCGCCCGGCTCGCCGGCTTGCCGAGCTGAGCGGCCGCCCGATCAGGTGCCCGTGCGACTCAAGAAAAACGAGAACGAATCGGCCAGCGCCAGCCAACTGGCCTCGATGACGTTTTCGCTCACCCCCACCGTGCCCCACATCGACTCACCGTCGGTCGATTCGATCGAGACGCGGACCTTCGCCGCCGTCCCCTCCTGGGCATTGATGACGCGCACCTTGTAATCGAGCAGCGTCATCCGCTCGACCGCCGGATGGACCGACAGAAGCGCTTTGCGGAGGGCGGCGTCGAGGGCGTTGACTGGCCCGTCCCCCTCGGCCACCTCGTGGCGAATCGAGCCGGCGACGACGAGCTTGACCGTCGCCTCGGTGCGGATCTCATCGGTCGTCACCTCCCCGTCCCCGGTGGCCGCGGCGGCTCCGGCCCGCCCCCGGCTCTCGACGGCAACGTTGTAGGAGAGCTTTTCGAACGGCGGGCGGAACGTGCCGGCACAGCGATCGACGAGGAGATCGAACGAGGCCCCGGCTGCCTCGAACTGCCACCCCTCGTTCTCGAGCCGGCAGACTTCGGCCAGCACTCGATCGAGGAGCACCCGATCGTTGCGGACGTCGGGCCGCGTCACCATCGCCTGAATGTTCGACCGCCCCGACAACTCGCTGACGAGGATCCGCCGCTCGTTTCCCACCGCTTCAGGATGGATGTGCTCGTACGACTCCGTCGCCTTGGCGACAGCGTGAACGTGCATTCCCCCCTTGTGAGCGAAGGCACTCGTCCCCACGAACGGCTGGCCGGACCGGTAGACCATGTTGGCCGTTTCGTAGACGAAGCGCGAAAGCTCTGTCAGATGACGCGTGCCGCTCCCTTTCAGGACGCCATACCCGTGGAGCTTGATGGACAGGTTGGCAACGACGGAGATCAGATCGGCATTGCCGCAACGTTCGCCGATGCCGTTGATCGTCCCCTGGACCTGGGCGGCGCCAGCCTCGACGGCCGCCAGCGAGTTGGCGACGGCGACATCGCAGTCGTTGTGGCAGTGGATGCCGATGGCGACGTCGAGATCGGCCTCCTTGAGAGCGGCGCTCGCTTCGGTGACAAGCCTGGCCACCTCGTGGGGAAGGGTGCCGCCGTTGGTGTCACAGAGAACGATTCGGGTGGCCCCGGCGCGGGCGGCAGCGAGGATCGTCTCGGCGGCATAGCCGGCATCGAGCTTCCAGCCATCGAAGAAGTGCTCGGCGTCGTAAAACACCTCGCGGCTGGCTGCGGTGAGAAAGGCGACGGTGTCGCCGATCATGGCGAGGTTTTCCTCGCGCGTCACCCCCAGCACCTCGGTGACGTGGAAGGCGGAGGTTTTCCCGACGATCGTCACCGCGGAGGTGCCTGCCTCAACGAGGGCCTTCATGCCAGGATCGTCGGCGGCCGCCATTCCGCGGCGGCGCGTCATCCCGAAGGCCACGATTCGCGAGTGGGCAAGCGAAAGCTCGCGGACGCGGGCGAAATACTGGGCGTCCTTGGGATTGGAGAGCGGATAGCCCCCCTCGATGAAGTCGATCCCAGCGGCATCGAGTCGCCGCGTGATCGCGAGCTTGTCTTCGAGCGAAAAATTGACCCCTTCCCCCTGGCTGCCGTCACGGAGCGTGGTGTCGTAGATCTCGATCGTGCGCATGGCGAAACTGCCTCGGACGGGGGGCGGAAGGAGGATCTGCGACAGACGGCCGATCGGGGGGAGGGAAAATCCATCCCGGACGGAAACCGGGCGAGGGCGGCCATCACCTCCGCCCGAGAAAAGGCCGCGCCAGCCGATTGCCCGGCGGCGCTTCGCGTTCGGTCGCCCAGGCGGCCCGTTCGCTTAGAATAGCGCCGCCCTGGTAACGCCACAAGCGCGTCCCACGGTCCCACGGCGCTCAAGCACCCTGTCCTGCCGCCATCCACATCTGTCGTCCAACCATGGATCTCGTAAAACTGGCGATGCTGCTGGTGCCGCTAGCGATCTTCCTAGCGATGATGCTCGCTGCCATCGGCGGCCATCGACTGGCCGAGCGGCACGTCTCTCAGATTCCAGACGAAGGGGTGGTCGGGGCGGGTGCGATCGATGCCGCTGCGCTCGGGCTCCTCGGGCTCCTGCTCGCCTTCTGGTTCAACCTGGCCGCCACCCACCTCGACCTGAGGCGGAGCCTGATCGTGGAGGAGGCCAACGCCATCGGCACAGCTTGGCTGCGGCTCGACCTGCTCCCTGCCGAAGACCGACTGGCGAGCAGGGATCTGTTTCGAGCGTATGTCGATGGCCGGCTTGCCCTGACAACACATCAGCCTGCCGGCAATCCTGATGCCCCGCTCGACAATCAGATCGACGACCTCCGTACGGCCATCTGGACGACATCAGTCGCCGCCGCGCCGCGCTGCGAAAGCCCGCAGGCAGCCATGCTTCAACTCGACTCACTCAACGAGATGTTCGATGCCGGAACGCGACACGACGCATCGTTCAACGCCCACACACCGACCGCGATCGTCGTCCTCCTGGCCGCGGTGGCGATTGTGGCAACGGTCCTCGTCGGATACGACCTGGGGCGATCCAAACGATTTGAGTGGTTCCACGCGACACTCTTTGCGGGCGTCATCGCCTCGACGATCTGGGTGATCTACGATCTCGAGATGCCGCGTTATGGCTTGATCCGGGTCGATGACTACGACCGGACCATGCGCGAGGTCCGCGAGGGTTTCGACCGGGTGCCGAAGCCGCTCAACGCCGCTTGAACGCGGCGACTGACGCGGCTCATCCGCCGTCCTCGTCGCCGTCCTCGTCACCGTCCTCGTCGCCGTCGGCCTCCGGATCCGTGTCGTCGGAGTCGACGATGAACGATTCCGACTCGTCCTCCTCGGCGAAGGCGTCGTCGGCCTCCGGTTCCTCGTCAGACTCTCCGGCGTCGTCCCACGCGCCCGATACCTCCTCGACATCCTCCTCGACCTCGTCCTCCTCAATAACCCTGACCACCTTGACAGCCTGCCGGCTGAGGCTGGCCCGGCCGCCGGGGATCGCAACGTCGGCGTGATCGTCTTCCTCATCGTCATCCACATCGTGCGGCGAGACGCCCAGCGGCCGGACGGCAACCGACGGGAGCACGGGGAGGGAGGGCGTGCCGGGGGCGGCTGTCGCGCCGGGGACTGGCTTCATCGACGCTGCGTGGGCCGTCATGTCGACCCCTCGGGCTGGCTTTCGCTTCGCCGGCTTTGCGGCGGCCCGGGAAGGCTTCCCGGCAGACTCCCCCTTGCCGTCGTCGTGCGGCTGGATCTTGACGCGACGCGGCGATGGCGAGACCGGGGCGTTCCGCGCGGCCTTCTTCGCCTCCCACTGCTCCATCGTGAGGAGGATTTCGCGGGCCTGCGAGCCGGCATAGATCCCCACGACGCCGTCTTCGGCCATGAAGTCGATGAGGCGGGCCCCGCGGCCGTAGCCGACGCCGAGGGCGCGCTGGAGGAGCGACACGCTCCCACGCCCCTCGCGGATCACCACCTCGACGGCGGCGTCGTACATGTCGTCCTTGTCCTTCGGCGATGCCCCGCTGGCCGCGTCGCCCGACGGTGCCGGCTGGAGGTTGACCAGCTCCGCCGCGTACTGCGGCTCGCTCGTCCCCACCGCCTTCATCACTCGGGTGATCTCCTCGTCGGAGAGGTAGGTCCCCTGGCCACGGAGGATCTGGCTGGTGCCCGGGGAGAGGAAGAGCATGTCACCGTTGCCGAGGAGCCGATCGGCGCCGCACTCGTCGAGGATGACGCGGCTGTCGGTCCGGCTCGCCACCTGGAAGGCGATCCGCGCCGGCAGGTTGCTCTTGATCAGGCCGGTGATGACGTCGACGGTCGGCTTCTGGGTGGCGAGAACGAGATGGATGCCGACGGCCCGGCTCTTTTGCGCCAGCCGGATGATGTGCTGCTCAATCTCCTTGCCGGCGGTCATCATCATGTCGGCGATCTCGTCGGCGATAATGACGATAAACGGCATCGTCGTGGGGATCGCCGCCGCCTCCTCGTCGGTCTCCGGTCCGATCCGCTTGATGAGCTCGTCGCGGCCGAGCGCGTTGTAGCCGGTGAGGTGGCGGACGCCCACCTTCGCCAGGAGGGCGTAGCGCTCCTCCATCTTCTCCACCGCCCAGGCGAGGATCGCCTCCGCCTTCTTCATGTCGGTGACGACCGGGTGCATGAGATGGGGGAGCGACTTGTAAGGCGTCAGCTCGACCATCTTCGGGTCGATCATCAGCATCCGCACCTCGTCGGGGCGGCGGGTCATGATCATCGAGAGGATGAGCGAGTTGAGACACACGCTCTTGCCCGTGCCGGTCCGACCGGCAATGAGGAGATGGGGCAACGAGGCCATGTCGACGACCATCGGATTGCCCGCCACGTCCTTGCCGAGGAACAGCGGGATCTTCAGCGTCTTCGCCTTGGCCTGCGCCTCCTCCATCACTTCCCGGAGGCGGACCATCTGCCGGGTCGTGTTGGGCACCTCGATGCCGACCGAGTTCTTGCCCGGGATCGGGGCGACGATCCGGACGCTCGGCACGCGCAAGGCGATCGCCAGATCGTCGGCGAGGTTGACGATCTTCGCCAGGCGCAAACCGGCCTCGAGCTCGATCTCGTACTGCGAGATGACCGGGCCGGTCTCGATCTCGACGACGCGGACCTTGAATCCGAACTCGGCGAAGGTCTTCTCAAGCATCCGCGCCCGCTCCCTCACCTCGTGCTCCTGCTCGTCCTGCCGCAGATGCTCCGTGGGGAGGAGAAGCTCGAGCGAGGGCAGCTCGTAATCGGCCCCGACCGACCCCTCGTCGACATTCACCTCCATCGGCCGCCGCCGGCTGGCGAGCGACTTGATCGGCACCTGCGCGGCCGCCGGTGCATCGACCTTCGAGGCCTCCGATGCCTCGTCGTCATCGGCCTCGTCGAGGCCATCCTCGACATCATCGGGCTCGAACGCGGAATCCTCGGCAGCGGGCCGAGCCGGGGGCTTTCGAACCTTGATCGTCGGGCCCTGCGAATCGGCATCGTCGCCGGCATCTCGCTCCGACTCCGACTCGTCGTCCTCTGCAGGGGCGACGTCGATCGGCTTCACCGCACCGCGGCGTGCCTGCCACCACGTCGGCTCGGCCGGAGCAGCGACCGAAGCGACGGCGGCCCGCTCCGGTTCCCCGCTCACCGGCTTGCGGCGACTGAGCAGCGTGGCACACGCCCCCACGATCACGCCCCCGATGCTCGCCACGAAGGCGGCGAGACGCAGCAGTGCGGTGTCGCAGACCAGAAACAGACCGGCGGCCGTGATCCCGCTGACGACGATCGCCGCCCCCGTGTGGGCGAGCAGGCCTTCGGCGAACAGTCGGCCGGTGGCGCCGATGGCCCCTCCCGGTCCCCACACGGGACGGGGAAGGGAATCGGGAAGGAACATCGCCAAGAGCGTGGCGGAGCCGATCGTAGCGATGACGGCGCCGACGGTGCGGAGCGGCAGATCGGGGAGGACGCGGCGACGCAGCAAGGCGACATCGAGCGCTGCGACGAGTGCCAGTCCGATCCACGAGGCGATCCCGAGCCAGCGGTAGGCCTGGCCGGCGAGATACGAACCGACCGCGCCACAGGCGTTGAGCGCCCGAGCATTCGGCGGGAAGGCGTGCGGATCGGGGGGGTCGGAGGCGTCGAAGGTCGCCAAGGATGCCAGCACGAACGTCGAGGTCGCCAGGAGCACCAGGGCCGTGATGTCACGGACGCGGTCGCGTGGCGGCGTTCCCGGGGCTGCCTCGACGGGGAGCCGCGCCGCCGGGGCGGCACGGCCGGGCGAGCGCCCCGCCTGCGGTGGGGCGAGGGCCTCGACGTCTCGGTACGGAGCATCAGCGGTAGCCATGGGGAGTCCTTTCCATCGGAACTCTACAGGCCGCTTTCGGACATGGAGTCGTCGATACGGATCGGAACGGTCCGGAACGCTCCGCGGCAGGGGCCGACCCGGACGATCGTGAGGATCGCAGCGATCGTGCCGCCACGGCGTCGGCCGTCCGGCCAGCCGGGGAGTGCTACACTCACCCCCCCACGCCCAAGTTGGAGCGACGATGCCACCCCTCCGCCGTCACGTCACCACCGCGCGCTTTGCCGATGTCGTCATCCATGGCGCCACCGCTTACTGGGTGGAGGTCGCCGACGACACGAGCCTCGACGCCCGCGGGCAAATCGGGCAGGTTCTCGCCCAGATCGACTCGACGCTCACCGCAATCGGCAGCAATCGCGCCAGCCTCATCCAGATCGTCATCCACCTCGCCGACCTGGCCGACGCGGCCACGCTCGACGAGCTCTGGGACGCCTGGGTGCCCCAGGGGCATCCCCCCATCCGCGCCCGGGTCCAATCGGGGCTCGGGGGGACGTGCCGGGTCGAGATGCTCGTGACCGCCGCGGTGCCCCAGCAGGCGCCCCCCCGCAACCCGGAAGAGCTTTTTTGAGTGCCCCACGATCGGTGTCGTCTCGGGGCGGCCCTGGCCCACGCCGGCTGGCACGAGCTCGAGGAGCAGGTCGACCGGGCCACCTTGCTCAAGCGGATCGCCGCCGCCATGTCAGATGACGGCGGCGATCGCGCTCTCCATCAGCGCCATGTCATGAGCGCCGCGCGGGGAGGCCGCGGTGCTCGCGATCACTTTCCTGCCTTCGCCTCGAGCTCCTCGAGATAGGCCTTCATCGGCTCCTGCATCGAGCCACCGAGCGCGACGGCCTTCCGTTGGGCAGCGATCGCCTTCTTGATCTCTCCCTGCATCGCATAGAGATGAGCGAGCGTGTCGAGGACCGGTCCATTCTCAGGCTCGAGCTTGGCGGCCATTTCGGCGGCCTCGGTCGCGGCAGCCGTGAGGGCGTCATCGATCGGCGCTCCCTGCTCGGCGATCGTCACGATCATCCAAGCCAGGGCGTTGAGCCCCTCGGCCGAATCGGCCTGGGCGGCGGCGAGCTTCGAGAACGCCGCCGCGGCCTTCTCTCCGCCCCCCTGGATCGCCATCTGGAGACGAACCTGGTCGAGCTGGCCGCGGACCTGCTCGAGCTTCTGCTTGACACGCGAGTTCTTCGCGCCAGCGATCATCCCGTCAACCAGCTCGGCTGCTTCGTCCCCTTTGTCGGCCTGGAGCAGGGTACGGATCTCGGCAAAGGCTTCGTTGACCTGCTGCATCTCCGCCATCTCCTCGGCGTAGACGGCACGGTCCCAGCTGCCATCGACAACGTCGGCGAGCGGCCCATCCATCTCCATCGGATGGCCGATCCACTCGATCTCGCCGGTCTTGCCAACGATGAAGGCCGTGGGGATGCCGTTTTGCCCGGCCGCCTCCATGTAGTCGCCGTAGACCGACTTGTCGGGGTCGGTTGTGAGGCAGTAGCCCTTCGTCACGTCGGCAAACGTCTCCCCTTCGCCGTTGTCACGCTCGAGAAACTCCTTGACCGTATCGAGATCCTCGTCGCTGACGCTGATCACCTGGACATCCTTGTCGGCGTAGTCGGCCTGGATCTGGGCGATGTGGGGCATGCTCATGATGCAGGGGCCGCACCAGGTCGCCCAGAACTCGACGACGTAGACCTTCCCATTCTTAAACTCGGTGACTGGCTCGTACTTCCCCTCGCCGTCCTGCACCCAGTGCTCAACGTCGATCGCCGGCGCCGTGGAGCCGATCGTGAGCTCGGCGGCCGGCAGGGCCGCGGCGCCTCCGATGAGAAGCGAGAGCGCGGCAAGGCATCGGCGGGAAAGGGAGGGCATCGGGGGTCTCCTGTCGAGGGGGATCGTGACGACGAGCGTGGCCGGAATAGGGCGCTGAGGCGTCGAATCTGACAAGCCAAAAGTCTACCGCTTCGGCGGCGGCTGGTCAGCCATCCTCGGGCGTCACCCCAAGGACGATATCCCAGCGGGCCGCAAGTTCGCCGATCCGCGAGCCCTCGATGGGGTGAAAATCGGCGACGACGGCAGCGGCTTCGGTCGGCGACAGCGATCGGAAGATCCCGTCCCGCCCATTCCCCGGATCCCCCTTCACGTAGCACTGCGACGTGAGAAGGTGGCGGTCTCCACGGCTCACCTTGACGTGAATGTGGGGGGCGCGGCCGGGGTAGGGGATCGGCCGGATCGTTCGGAAGCCGTACTCCCCGGCCAGCCCGGTGAGAAACCGGCCATAGCCCTGAAAGTGCCCGTCACGTTTCTCGGCGTTGCCGCTCTGGGAGTGGAGATAGGCCCCGTGGGCATCGCACTGCCAGATCTCGACAAGCGCTCCGCGGAGCGGATTCCCCGCCGCGTCGAGGACAGCGCCAGAGAACCAGGTCACCTCGCCGTCGGCGGGGGTCGTGGCATCGGTAATCCGGAGGAGATCGTTGTCGGTGTCGAGGGGCAGCCGATCGGGAAAAAACGGCCCCTCCGTCTGCTCGGGTGTTGTCGTCAATTCCTCGGCATAGGCACCGGGCCGGGCGGCGAACAGCGCCGACAGCGCCGCCATCCGCAGCAGGCGTCTGCGTCCCTCGCCTGCGCGCTCGAACGACTTGCGATTGAAAAGGGACATCGTGGGTCTCTCCGGAACGGTGGGCTCTCTCAGGCAAGAATCTCTTGGACGACACGGCCGTGGACGTCGGTGAGACGATAGCGGCGGCCCTGGAAGCGGTACGTCAGTCGCTCATGGTCGATCCCGCACAGGTGCATGAGTGTGGCGTGGAAGTCGTGAACATGGACGCCGTCGCGGACGATGTTGTAGCCGAACTCGCACGTCTCACCGTGGCTCATGCCCCCCTTCACCCCTCCACCGGCCATCCACATCGTGAAGCAGCGCGGATGATGATCGCGGCCGAAATCTCCACCGGCCGTGTAGTTGCCCTGGCAGTAGTTCGTCCGCCCGAACTCCCCCCCCCAGACAACGAGCGTGTCGTCGAGCATGCCCCGGTCGGCAAGATCCTGGACAAGGGCCGCCGAAGGTTGGTCGGTTTGCCCTGCCTCACCGCGGATTCCCCCCGGCAGGCCGCCGTGATGATCCCAGTCTTGGTGATAGAGCTGGATGAAACGCACCCCGCGCTCCGCCAGCCGCCGGGCGAGGAGGCAATTGGCCGCAAACGTGCCGGGCTCGTTGGCCCCCGGGCCGTACTTCTCAAGAACATGCGCCGGCTCGTCGGCGAGATTCGTGACGTCGGGGACGCTCGCCTGCATCCGGAAGGCGAGCTCGTAGTTGGCGATCCGAGCCGCGATCTCGGCGTCGGGATTGGTGGCGAACTGATGCTCATGGAGCTGTTTCAATCCATCGAGGGCAGCGCGGCGGTTCTCGCGCGACACGCCAGCCGGGTTGCCCAGGTAGAGGACCGGATCGCCACCGGAACGGAAGCGCACCGCCTGGTGGCGGGTGGGGAGAAAGCCGGCGCCCCACAGATGGCTCATGAGCGGCTGGCCCCCTTTGTTTTTCGTGATCAGCACGACAAACGAGGGGAGATTGTCGCTGGAATCGCCGAGGCCGTAGTCGAGCCAGGCGCCGATGCTCGGCCGCCCCGGGATCTGGGCACCGCTCTGCATGAAGGTGACACCGGGACCGTGGTTGATGCTCTCGGTGTACATGCTCTTGATGAAGCAGAGCTTGTCGGCCACCTTCGCCGTGTGGGGGAGGACCTCCGACAGCCAGGCCCCCGACTGGCCATACTGGGCAAACTTCATGGGCGAGCCGACGAGGGGAATCGAGCTCTGATTTCCCGACATCCCCGTCAGCCGCTGCCCGCCGCGAACGCTCTCCGGGAGCTGCTCGCCGGTCCGCTCGACGAGCGTCGGCTTCCAGTCGTAGAGATCGAGCTGCGACGGCCCGCCGGACTGGAACAGATAGATCACCCGCTTCGCCTTCGGCGGCAGATGGAAGGCGTCGAGCGCGCCGTGCGGCGTCGAGGGAACTGCCGCCGCCGCTCGTCGGGCGAGGAGCTCGGCCAGCGCAATCCCACCGAGCCCGAGGCCGGTCGTCGCCAGGAGCCGGCGCCGGCTCATCGCCGCAGCGGCGGGGAGGGATTCGGGGGGCGTGTGGACGGCATCGATCATGGCATGATCCCTCATCGTTTCACCACTGTTCCATCGTAGTTGAGGAGCGCGCTCAAGACCCCGGCAAGGCTCGCCACGTCGACGGGGGGCAGCGCCGGATCAGCCGGTACGCTGCCGACGGTGACGAGCTTCTGGGCGTCGTCGGGGTGCGCCGTGTACCAGGCGAGTTGCTCGGCGTGCATCGAACGCAAAATCGCCGTCTCGGCCTCGTCGGGCCGGCGGCTCGTGAGGCGCTCAAACCCCTCGGCCAGGAGCGGCGAGACGTCGCCGGCCCCCGGCGGGTATTTTGACAGGAGCTTCTGGGCGAGCACGCGCGACGCCTCGACAAACTGCGGCCCGTTCAGAAGCACGAGGGCATGGAGCGCGGTGTTGGTGGTGTCGCGCCGGGCGACGCAAACAGCACGCTTTGGCACATCAAAGCTCTCGAGAACCGGCCCGGGGCCGGTCCGCCGCCAGAGGGTGTAGAGGCTGCGACGGTGGAGGTCGGGACCACTGCCGGGCGTCGCCGGCTTGAACGACTCGGCAAGGTCGTAGGTGTTGACCGGAGGGCCGCCAACCTGCTCGACGAGGAGGCCGCACGACGCGAGGATCCCATCGCGAATCATCTCGGCCGGGAGGCGATGCCGCGGCCCGCGCGCCAGCCACACGTTCGCCGGATCGTCGGCCGCCAGCTGCGTGTCGGCCGTGCTTCGCTGCCGGTAGGTCTCCGAGAGCATGATCGTGCGGAGGAGGGCCTTCATGTCCCATGCCAGGCCCCCTTCCGCCCGGGACCTAGAAAACTGCCACGCTAGGGCGTCGAGGAGCTCGGGGTATTCCGGGCGGACCGACTGAGTGCCGAGGTCTTCAGCGCTCTTCACGATCCCGATCCCAAACAGCGTCTGCCAGAGCCGGTTGACCGTGACCCGCGCCAGGAGCGGATTGGCCGGATCGGTGAGCCACCGCGACAGTCCCAGCCGGTTGCGCGGCTCCCCAGCGGGGAAGGGGGGAAAGACCGCCGGCGTGTCGGGCCCGACCGCGTCACCGCGCTGGCCGTATTCGCCACGGGAAAGGACGTACGCCGTTTTCGGCGTCGTCATCTCCCGCATCACCATGATCTCCTGCGGCTGCTCGCCGAGGTCATCGCGCGCCCGCCGCGCCTCTTCGAGGGCTTTCCGGGCGGTCGCCACATCTGCGTCGAGGGCACTGGCCTGAAAGCCGGCAAGAAGGTCGGCGGCACCGTCGGGGCGCTGCTCCTTGAGCGTGGCGATCGCGCCGGGAGCGAACAGCTCGCGGGCTTCCAGCGCCGACAAGGCCCGATCAAAGACCTGAAAATCATCGACGAGGCCTTCTTTAAATCCCTGGTCGCGCATCCGCTCGCCGATGCGGATGTGATCGCCGCCGCCACCGGTGATCTCGCGTGTGAGTCGGTCGCGGACGATCTCCACCACCGCCGGCCGGCCGTCGACAAAGAGCTTCAAGCCGGCCGCTGCGCCCGATCCGTCGCTTGAGACCACAAGGTGTGTCCAGCGCCCCACCGGCACCGGCTCGACCGAGCGCACGCTCGCCGCGTCCCCCGGCCAGAAGTGAATGAGCGACCACTGGAAATGCCCTTCCTCGACCAGAAGCTCATAGCCCCGGCTGCCAGCATCGGTCCAGGCCTGCGAGCGGTGGAAGACGACCGCCCGGTCGTAGCGCAGCGGCGCCTCCAGCCACAGCGCTACGGAAAACGGCTGGCTGCGGCGGAAGTTGCCCACGGCCGTCTGTACCGGATGATCGCCGGTGAGCTTGAGCGCCTCGCCAGCGTGCCCAGGGACAACCGTGATCTCCGCCGGGCTCGTCGCCGCGGCGCCACCGTCAACCGAATTGGGAAAGGAATGATCGGCGCCCCGGTTGTCGAAGGAAAACGCGGCGATCCTCCCCGGCAGCGCTCCGGGATTGGCGGCAGCCAGTTCCGCCGGGATGTCAGCCTTGCCAGCAATCCACGCCGTCACCTTCGCGCGCGAGATCCGCTCGCGGCGATCGAGCTCCGTGGCCGCCAGGCGGCAAGCTTCGTCGGCTTTCTGCATCGCCGTCTTCCAGGCATCGTCGGCCAGCCGTAGCTTCGGTGTCGGCACCGCCGGCGTGAAGTAGCTGTAGAGCCCCGCCTCGTCGACGTCGTCGAAAAAGGCGAAGAACTGGTAATACTCCTTCTGCGTGAGCGGATCGAACTTGTGGTCGTGGCAGCGGCAGCACTCGAGCGTCAGGCCGAGGAACGCGGTGCCGAAGGTCGTGACCCGGTCGTTGACGTAATTGAC
>JBAWVV010000027.1:0-21003 GCA_037147115.1 Planctomycetia bacterium
AGAACGCTCCGCCCCGCCCCGGCGCCAAGCGCTCCCAGCGCCGCGGCCGCGGCGCCCGCTGACGGCCGCCCCGACCGTCAGCGGGATGTCGGACCGCCGTGGCCCTTGGACCGTCTCTTCCGAACGCCATTCGATGGCGCGCCCGAGCTGTCCGGGGAAATCGTCATCCATGACCGAACCGGCCGCAGGGAATCCGGTGGAGTCAGCCCACTGGCGACACCTCAGAGAAAGCCTCGGTTTCGACCAGCGCCACCAGCGGCGGGCACTTCATCCACGGCCAGCTATCGTTTGCTGCCATCCCACTGATCCAGCCGGGCGCGGAGCATGGGTACGAGTTGCGGCTGGGTCTCCGCCGCCACGGGCAATGCCTTGCGCCCCACGTCGATCGCATCCTCGAGATACCCTCCCCCGGCACAGGCCTCCGCGAACGTGAGAAGGACGTCGGCGTTCTTCCATTTGGTGAGTTCCGCGGCCCTGCGGGCGTGGGCGATCGCCTCATCGTGATGGCCTGTTCTTGAGAGTGCGTGGGCCGCTCCCTGATGGCTGCCGGGGTGGCGCGGATCGGCCCGTCTGGTCGCCGCGAAGCGATCGATCGCCCCGGACCAATCGTTGAGTTTCAGGAGTGAAAGGCCCCACTTGTAGAGGATCTCCGCCGAGTTCGGCCGCATCGAGTCGGCGATCCGGTAATGCTCGGCCGCCTCGTTGAATCGTCCGTCGAGAAACGCCAACCAGCCGAGCATGCTGCGGCCGTACGCGTCGTCCGGATCGAGTTTCTCGACGCGCTCGAGCAATTCCGTGGCAACCGACCGCCTCCCGAGGATGGCGTTGAGTGTTCCGAGCTTACCCGCCACCCGGGCATCGCGCGGCCTCGCGTCGAGGAGCCGGCGGAGAATCTCCGCCGCTGCGACATGGTTTTCAGACTGCATTTCGCTGCCGGCGGTGGCAAGATCGTCGTCGAAGCGGGTTTGATCGGCGATCGCCGTGGCGAGGTCGGCATCAGCCACGCCAGACGTGTCGAATCGAACAGCCTCCCGAAGGGCCCCGATGGCCGCGAAGCACTGGCCGTCGTCGCGGTGCCGCTGCGCCTCCTGCATCCAATGCCCGAAAAGAGTGCCGGCAAGCCGCGTTACCTGTTCGGCATTCTCCTCGCCCCCGCGGCCGCGGAGGTGCTCGAGAACAACCTCGTCTCGCGCGTGTGGGTAGATGCCGATCCGGTGTACGTGAGGGCGCACCGGAAACAGATAACGGTCCGCACCGGCATGAAACGTGACAGCCACCCGGTTGAAGGTCGGCATGTGGCAGGCGACGCAACCGGAGGCCACGGCCTCGGGAAGCCGCCCGGCCTCGGTGCAGGACTGCGGCTGATGGCACTGCAGGCACGACCGGTCACCGTCGCCTGGTCCCGGCGAACGATGCGGATCATGGCAGGTCGTGCAGGTCATGGTGTCGCTGCGGTCAAAGCATGCGCTTTGCCGGAGGTACTTCACCTGATCGGCGACGTGATCGTTCTCCGGGCCCGTCGCGCGCAGTGTGCGGAAATGGTCCTCCAGCCGATCGCCGGGCCGGAAGGGCCGGGCTTCGTCGAGGCCATGGAGGGCGTTGCTGTGGCACTGGCCGCAGACGTCGAGTTGGCGATCCCGCGGGAGTCGCGACGGGACGACCAGCCCATGTCCCTCCGTGTCGCGCGGATGCTCGCGATGGAAGGCCACATGCTCGGCAGCCGGCCCATGGCACTTTTCGCACGTCACGCCCCGGATCATGCCCTCGCGGCGATATTCGTTCTCGGTCCCGAGAACATGTTGGATCCAGGTTGTGTGGCACTCGATGCATCGCGGCGTCGCGGTGCGCGGCACGCTCCCGGGGTCGCTGCGGTTCGATGGGTGCTCGGCCCAGCTTTTCGAACCGGGAATCCATGCCACAGGCAACTCGAACAGGCGGTCGCCCTGCCAAGAGAAGTAGACCTCGTCACCGGTACCAGCAATGCCGTACGTCAGATCGACCGGAAATATCCCGGAGGGCCCTGCAGGACCAGCGTCGGCGATCTCCACCGTCGGCCGGTCGTCGATCACCGACATCCGAAAGCGCCGGCCAGGATGGACCGAAACGAGCGTCTCGCCGGCGAATGGGGGCGAAAGGCGCCCCTCCTCGGGCGTCGGACAGGCCATGGCATGGCGCGTGCCATGGAACTCGACACACCGCGCTTCGTGGCACTCGGCACAGACGCGTGGTCCGACATAGCCCGGATTGTCGACGACGAGATCGGGAGGAGGAAGATCCCCGATCGCCGCGATCCCGCTCGACGACACCGTTGAAAGGCCCCGACCAACGGGCAGCAGCACAGCGATCAGCGCTACCGCGGCAATCCCGATGACGAGGAGACCCAGGCGTTGCGAGAAACGTTGGCGACGGCGGTGATCGCGAGCCTCGTCATCCCGAACGTCACTCGGCATCAGAAGGCTCCATGGGGTGGATCAATCGGAGAGGGTCCAGGACACGGTCGTCGGTGTGGACCCACCCGACAGCCAGCGTTCATTATCCGCAGCGAGGACTCGATTACGAGGCGCCATTCCCCGCCTCAGCCCCAGCCCCAGTCCCAGGAAAGCGAGACACACCCCCATTCCAATGGAGTCCGTCGGGCCAAAAAATATCCACCGTCGTTCGCAAGCATGGCCAAGCATGGACATCGCGGAACTCTTCATTGGGTTTCAGGCGCCCATTCGAGCCCGCTCCGGCCGATCTTCTGCCCGTGGAGCGCCTCACCCGCGAAGGACCGACGGGAGCATCGCGAGCACCGTGCCGAGGCCGCTCTTTCCCGCCGCACACCGGCCGTAGAGATCGACCACGCCCCGGGCCAGCCTGGCGCCCGAGCGATGCCACGGGAACCAGGGTGGCCGGATGGCCGCGGCGAGCGGCGCGCGGATCACCGAGTTGTGGACCAGCGGCAACAGAAGCGGATCGTGGACAAACCCGATCCCGCTCTTCGGGGCGGCGAGGGTGCCCCCGGGAAAGCCCCCCCACGGCACGTTGCCGAGGGCATACGCCAGCGCCGACCAGGTGTTGACCGCCACGGCGCCGAAGGCGAGATGATCGACGAAGTCGTCGGCATGTCGGGCATCGACGGAAGACAACCCCGTGGGAATGGTCACGCTCGCTGCGAGCGACCCCGGCAGCCGATGCGCGAATGCCAGGGCCCGGCCGCAGTAGTCGGCGAGACTGTCGGCATCGATCGGCACCTCGGCCACCACCGGCACAAACCACTCGCGGGCGACCAGGCGGCTGTCGGTGGCGGCGTCGACGCCTGTGGAAAGACTCCAGGGAAGCGTGCCATCGGCGGGGGCGGCGCGGCCCGTCGCCGCCTCCCAGTCGCGCACGGCGCCTGGATACCAGCCCGGCCGCGCCGGCAGCGAGGCGAGCCGGCGCTCGACCAGCGCGAGGAAGTCGCCGCGCTGTGGCCACGATTCACAGGTGACGATGACCTTCGTGGCGATGCAGTTGAAGGAGGTGTTGTTGGCGATCGAGGCGGCGACGAGATCGGCCTGATAGGCAAGCGCAGCCCGGGAATACCGCCCCGGCAGGATGAACCAGGGGGTGACGTTGCCGAGCTCACAGGTGATCGGCTTGGAGAGGCGCGGGGATGCGGTGCGGTCGGCGGGATCGGCAGCTCCCCACACGATCGCCCGGAAGGTCGCCTCACCGCCGGTGACATGGACGTGCGTCGTCTCGGGGGCAGCGATGGCGGCTTGGGCAACGTCAGCGCCCCCCTCGGCGATCACAACCAGCCCCGCCTCGACCAGCGGCCCGAGCGCTGATTCCAGGTGCGGCCGGAGCGGCGCATGGAGGGGATGAAGCTTGAGCACTACCCCGCGGCCATGCTCGAAAATCTGCGAGATCACGTCGGCAGCTGACAGGCCGGTGACATTTCCCGCCCCGAGCACCACCGCCACGCCGCCGGCGCGCGGACGCTCCTCCACCTCGCGCCGCCAAGCCTGTTCAAAGTTGGCCAGGCCGCCGGGATCGTGACAGCGGACGGTGGCCGTGAAGCCCTGGTGGATCATCCCGTCGTGGAGCGAGCCGAGCGGGCCACGGGCGGGGAGGAGATCGAGGCCGACAAGCGCCGGAGGTGCCCCCACCGAGCGCCGGCCGGCATGGAGGATGCGCGGCGCCGAGGCGGCGCGGGGGAGCCCGTGCGCGGCCAGGTCGAGCTGCGCTCGGGCCGTGAGGAGGCAGAGCCGCGCCGTCACCATCGGCCCGGTCGCCAGCTCCTCGGCCAAGCCCGGGCCGGCGCCCGGCGGGCCGCGCTTGATCGCCACGGCCGCCTCGGCCCAGGGGCCCGCCACGGCCACCGTCGCAAGGGCCGTGCGACGGGCGAGCTCGGCGCGCTGACGGGCGTCGGTGGCGGCGAAGCGGCGGGCGCCTGCCGCGAGCTGGCCGAGCCTGGAAGACAACTCGGAGGTGTTCACGGGGAGCTCGCGGAGGTGTCGGGAGGGATCGTAGGGAACGACTGTCGAGCCGACAGCGCGGGGAGTCCTCCGCGGCTCTCAAGCCGCGTTACTTACCGACGCAGTGCCGGGAGAATATCCGGTCGAGGAGATCGGTGCCGATCGTATGGCCAGTGACCATGCCGACAGCATCGATCGCCGTCATCAACGCCTCGGCCAGGAGTGGCTCCTCCGCCGGGCCCCCGGCTAGCCCCACCGCCGCGATCGCCTCCGCTTCGGCCAAGGCTTGCTGTGCCCCCACCAGCCCGGCCCGGATCCGCGCCGCCGCTGAGCCAAAGCGGGGCAGGCTTGCCACCGCCGTGGCCACCTCACGACGGAGGCGATCGAGCCCCAGGCCGGTGGTGGTGCTTGTGGCGATCGCGGCGTCACCGTCGGCGCCGGAGAAGCCGCGATCGCAGCGCGTGAGGATCTCGATCACGACCGCCCCGGGAGGGACGGCAATTTCGTCGGGCCAAGCGTGCCCCGCCCCGTGATCGCGACACCAGAGGACAATCTCGGCCCGGCCGACCTCGGCGATTCCTGCTTCCGCCGCCGCCGCGGCCAGCCCAGTCTCGGGCTGATCGGGCCCCTCCCCTTCGCGCTTTCCCACGCCGGCGGTATCGACGAGGAGCCATTCAACCGCACCAGGCTGGCCAGGGAGCCCCGGCGAATCGCCGCGAACGACCGCCTCAAGCCAATCGCGCGTCGTCCCTTCTTCATCGGCTACCAGCGCCGCCTCGCGGCCGACCAGGGCGTTGTAGAGGCTGCTTTTGCCGATGTTCGGCGGGCCACAGATCACGACCCGCGGCAGCCGCCCGCGCGCCCCGGCATCGCGCGATTCGACCTTGGCCACCGCGGCCTCGAGGGCGCAGCCGATCTCGCCGAGTGTGGCGATCACGCCTCCCCAGAAGGCAGCGCTACTCTGGCCGAGACTGTCGGGGCTGCGCTCATCGGCAAAATCGATCGCCGCCTCGACGTCGGCCGTGAGATCGAGGAGGCCCTCGCGGAGGGCATGGAGATCGCGGCCGACCCCGCCAGCAAGCCGGTCGAGGGCATGCGAAAGCTCCCCGGGAGAGCGGGCGTCGACCACGGCGAGCACCGCTTCGGCCTGAATCAGATCGAGCTTCCCGGCGAGGAAGGCGCGGAGGGTGAACTCTCCGCCACGGGCCAGCCGGGCCCCGAGCCGACAGGCCTCGCCAACCAGCGCCTCGAGCAGCGGCTGCGAGCAGGGGAGTTGCAGCTCGGCAAGCGGCCCGCCGGTCGGGCCCGCCGGGCCGGGCCAACGCAGGATCTCGACGCCGATCGCCCCCCATTCGGCGCCGAGCCGATCGGGGCGGAGCGTGGCTTGGATCGCCCGCGGGGCGGCAGGGAGCGGCCCGGGAAGGACAAACAGCCCGGCAAGCAGGTCGTCGACCCCCGTGCCACCGAGGCGGACGATCGCGCGGACTCCCCGGCCGGGCACCGTGGCGGGAGCGACGATCAGGTCATCCGGATCCCACATCGCTCACCTGCCGTTCCCACCCCGCCGGGATTATCTCATCGCTTCTTCCGCGCCTGACGGCGCTTCCGCTCCGCGTCGCCGCCATGAGCCGCGCCATTGGCCTCGGCTTTCGCCCCGGTGGAGAAGAAGGGGACATTGATGATCCGCCGGCCGGCGCCGGTGCTCCCCTCCGCGGCGGTCGCCGGCGCCGTCGTCGGGAGCATGAGCCGCTCGGCGATCCCCCACAGGCTCGAAGCGATGAAGTAGAGGCACAGACCACACGGCACCTTGAAGAACATCAGCGCCATGAAGAACATCATGTACTTCATCACCTGCTGCTGGACCTTGGCCTGCTCGTCGACCGCCGGCGGCATGAAGAGATGCTGCTGCCAGAGGAAGAGCAGGATCGTCGCCAGCGGAAAAAGATTGAGGAACGGCCCCAGATAGCCTTCCGGCGCCGTGAGGAACGTGGGGAGGACGTTCGTCCAATCCCAGAACATGTCGGGGGCGGCGAGGTTCGAGCACCAGCGGATCGCCGAACTGAACAGCGGCGCCTGGCGCAGCTCGACGTCGGTGGCGAGCGACCGGTAGAGCCCCATGAAGATCGGGATCTGGATGAACACCGGCAGGCAGCCGCCGACCGGGTTGTGATCGTGCTTCTTCCACAGCTCCTGCGTGGCCTGGTTGCGCTTGACCGGATCGTCCTTGTACTTGTCGGCGATCGCCTTCATCTCCGGCTGGAGCGCCTGCATTTTCTGAGTCGAGAGCGCCTGCTTACGGCTGACCGGAAACATCGCCCCGCGGACCATGACGGTGAGGAGGAGGATCGCGATCCCGTAATTCCCGATCACGGCATGGAGGGCATGGAGGATGGCGATCATCGGCTTGGCCACCCAGCCGAACCAGCCGTAGTAGACGAGGTCGTCCATCGCTGCCCCCGGCGCACCGTAGCGAGCGAGGAGATCGGGCTGCTTTGGCCCGGCGAAGACACCGTAGCGGTGGCGGACCGGCTTCCCCGGCTCGAGCGCCATCGGCCGGGAGACGATCCGCGCGGTGACATCGACGAGCTTCTTTTTCGCCGCCCCGGGAACATCCCCGACGGCGAGCGGGCGGACCTCGGCGAGATCGGGGATCTCGCTGTCGGTGGCAGGGATCAGCGCCGCTGCGAAGTACAGGGCGTCGACGCCGGCGAACGACAGCGGCTTGCCATCGACGACGGAACTGGCCGGATGCTCGACCTTGTTGTCGGCGATCTTCAGGCCGCTGACGATCGCCGACGGCTTGCCGGCGAACCGCATCGCCACGTCCCGAACCGCGAGGGTGTCCCACATTTCCTTGGCGATGCGGGCGGTGTACCACCAGCCCTCCGTCGGTAGCCCGGTCGGGCCGTCGAGGGCGTATGCGATCGTCGTCGGCTGGTCGGCCGCGAACTCGACGACGAGGTCGAGCGTCGCCAGGCCACCGTCGACGCCGGACACGAGTCGATATTCCTTGGCAACGGCCAGCCCACCGGGCAGCCGCGTGCTGAAGCGCACCCCATCGCCGCCGGGAAGCGGGTCGGCCTTCCAATCGCGATCCACGAGCCCCAGACCGGGCAACTCGTCGAGTGGCTCGCGCCGCGACCGGCCATCGACCGATTCCAGCGACAACCGGAAGGAGAGCGGATCGGCCGGGTCGGCGTCGGGATTCTCCACCGGCACCGCGAGGTACTCGGGGCGGACGACCTCCAGCGGGCGCCGATCGAGGTGGACTTCACACGCCCGGGCGAGATCCCCGCGCCGGGAGTCGACGGTGATCGTGCCCCCCGGCTTTGTGCCGTCGAGGGCCCGATCGAGCGCCGCGGCATCGGTGACCGCCACGCCGCCGACCCGTTCGATGACATCGCCGACGGCGAGCCCGGCCAGATGGGCCGGGGTTCCTGGACCGACGACACCGATCCGGCATCCCCCTGCCACCGGTGCGACGGCGAGGTGCCCCATCGACCCGCGCCGGTCATCCTGATCGTGATAGCGCTCGCCGGCCAACTCGATCCGCTCCACCGCAGCGCCGCGGCTGGTGAGCGTGAAGAGCACCTGCTCGGGGCCCTTCGGATCGAGCGACCCGAGGGCATGACGAGTGCGCGGGGCGGCTTCCTCGGACGGCGCGGCCCCCACGGCGGCGGCATCCTCGGCGTTATCGGCCTGAGCGCTCTCCGCGGGCTGGTCCGCCGCGCGGAATGCCCCCTCGGCGCCGGCCTCTTGCTTCGCGGCTGCGAACGGCAATTCGGCATCCCCCGGCTCGGCCAGCGGGCGGGGAAAGAGCCAGATTTGGAGAAGCTGACTGCCGAAGATGATCGCGAAGGCGATGAGAGCGAATTGAACGTGACGGCGTTCCATGATCTCCTCGGGCGATTCACCGCCCACCGGGCTCCCCGCAGGGAGCCACTCCGGCCGGGGCACGGGGGCCGTGCCACATCGACCGCTGCCGCCGACCGATCCAGGCCCCGAGCGCGCGGCGGGGAAGCCACGCCCGGAGCCGGAGGGTCGCAGACCGCAACCTTCCACAGAAACTCGCAGTATAGCAGCCGACGGCCGGTTCCCCGGGGATGCGATTCACGGCCACAAGCCGACATTCCTCGCTACGCCGGGAGCGGGTCAGCGCCCGACGAGGAGCCGATCCCCGAGATAGTTGTCGAGATCGGCGACGAGGTAGATCTTCTTGCAGGTGACGTCCGCAGGATAGCGGATCCGCCGGAAACGGACGACGACATCGTCGGCGGGGGCGCCGGTCTCGAGGATCACGTAACTGGCACGGGAGTCGAGGTCGCGGGGCTGCCCGACGGAGCCGACGTTGACCATCGCCTTCGGCCCGGGGAGCGTCCGCCGCCACTCGGTTTCCGTGAGGCTGATCTCCGGGGCCTCAAACTGCGGCGCGAGCGTGAACACGCCGGGGATGTGGGTGTGCCCCTGGAAGCAGTAGCGGGCGACGAGTTCGAAGATGTGCTCTATCTTGAGGGGATTGTAGATATCCTCGGGGAAGACATATTCGTCGAGCGGCCGCCGGGCCGATCCATGGACGAAGAGGAGATTCCCCTCGACATGCGTCCGTGGCAGTTCCCCCAGCCAGTCCATCAGCCGGTCGGCGGCGTTCTTCGGCATCGCGTCGTGGTGTTCGAGTTGGGATCGCGTCCAGCGGATGGCGCGCTCGGCACCGACGTTGAACCCATCGGGATCGAAGAGGGCCCCTTGATCATGGTTGCCGAGGATCACCAGGGCACAGCGATCGCGGACCAGCCGGGCGCACTCGCAGGGATTCGGCCCGTAACCGACAATGTCGCCGAGGCAGGTGATCGAATCGACCTTTTGCTGGTCGATGTCGGCGAGCACCGCCTGGAGCGCCTCGAGATTGCCGTGGATGTCGCTGATGATCGCCCGCTTCACGCCAACTCCACCCCCGCTATGCCACCCCCGGGGCGGCGCCTCGACGAATCTCTACCCGGCCGAGCGACGATCACGACAGGCCTCCGAGCCTAAGTCGGAAAACCTAAAAAAGCAGTGAAACCCGCTCAGACTACGGCGACCTGCCCCCCCGGTCAAGCAGCGTCCATCCCCGCGGAGCCGATTCCATGAAGACGGTCGCCATCGATACCTCCCTCTCCTCCGGGAGCGTCGCCGCCGTCGACGGCGAGCGGGTGGCCGAGGTCCGGTTCTCCCCCGCCCAAGCCCATGCGAAGCGGATCGCCGCGGGCTTGGCAGAGGCAACGGCCGAGCTGGGCTGGAGCATCGCCGAGGCCGACCTCGTGGCGGTGATCCGCGGGCCGGGCTCGTTCACCGGGCTGCGGGTCGGCATTGCCGCGGCCAAGGGGATCGCCTGGGCGGGCGGGATGCGCCTCGTCGGGGTGTCGGGATTCGAGGTGATCGCGGCCGCCGTGGGGGGTGGGGCACCGGTCCATATCGCCTTCGATGCCGGCCGCGGCGAGCTGTTCGCAACGGCCGTCCGCCCCTCCTCGTGCGCCCCGACCGGCTGGCAGACCGACGGGGCTGTGCTTGTGCCGATCGCCACGTGGGTGGCGCAACTCCCCCCCGGCGCAACCCTCGCTGGCCCTGGGCTCGACCTCGATCCGGTGGCGGCCCTCGTGGCGGCGCGGGGCGACCTACGGCCGGTCGATGGCCCGGCCCGCTACCCCTCGGCAGCCGGAGCCGCCCGCCTCGGGCAACGCCTCGCGGCCGCCGGTCTGACGCAGGCTGCAGCGGAGATCGCCCCCGACTACCTCCGCCCCAGTTATGCCCAGGAAAACGGGGCCGGCCCTTCCCGCTGACCGCTCGAGGGGCGTACAGTCTGGGCTTTTGCCGGCCGCCAATCCCTCCTTCCCTCCGCCCAGTCCCGCAGGAATCGTCATGGTCCGCCCGATCAAGAAGCTGCTGGTTGCCAACCGCTCCGAGATCGCCATCCGCGTCTTCCGCTCGGCTCACGAGTTGGGAATCCGCACCGTGGCGATCTATGCCCACGAGGACCGGTTCGCCCTCCATCGCTTCAAGTCGGACGAGTCCTACCTGATCGGCCGCGCCGGCGAGCCGATCCGCTCCTATCTCGACTTCGAGGGGATCGTGGCGCTGGCCAAAGCGCACAACGTCGATGCGATCCACCCGGGCTACGGGTTCCTTTCGGAAAATCCCGAGTTTGCTGCCGCCTGCCTGGAGGCGGGGATCACGTTCGTCGGCCCACGCGTGGAGCTCCTCGAGACACTCGGCGACAAAACGGCCGCCCGCGACCTCGCCAAGCGTGCCGGGGTGCCGATCCTCGCCGGCAGTTCACAGCCGGTGACGAGCCAAGCCGAGGCGCTGCGGATCGCCAAGGATCTCGGCTGGCCGGTGATGATCAAGGCGGCCCACGGCGGCGGCGGCCGCGGGATGCGGGTCGTCCGCGGGGAAGACGAGCTCGCCGTGGCCCTCGAGAGCGCCCAGCGCGAGAGCCAGACCGCCTTCGGCAGCGCGAAGGTGTTCGTCGAGAAGTTCATCCAGCACGCGCGGCACATCGAGGTCCAACTCCTCGGCGACATGCACGGGGGGTTGGTGCACCTGTTCGAGCGCGATTGCTCGGTGCAGCGCCGCCACCAAAAGGTGGTGGAGGTGGCCCCAGCGCCGAACCTCGACCCCGGCATGCGGAAGGCGATCTGCGACGCCGCCCTGGCGATCGGCCGGATGGCCCGCTACGAGAACGCCGGGACGGTCGAGTTCCTCGTCGACACCGACACCGGCCGGTTCTATTTCATCGAGGTCAATCCGCGGATTCAGGTCGAGCACACCGTCACCGAGGAGATTACCGGGATCGACATCGTCCGTCGGCAGATCCGCGTCGCCGAGGGCTACCGGCTCGACGACCCGCAGATCGGCCTCGGCAACCAAGACGCGATCGGCTCAATGGGGACGGCGATCCAGTGCCGCGTGACGACCGAAGACCCCGAGAACCGCTTCCTCCCCGACTACGGACGGATGACCGCCTACCGCTCCGCCAGCGGCATGGGGATCCGCCTCGATGCCGGCACCGCCTTCTCCGGCGCCGTCGTCACCCCCTACTTCGACTCCCTCCTGGTGAAGGTGACGGCGCGGGGATTGTCGCTCGACGAGGCGGCCGGCCACATCGAGCGCTGCTTGCAGGAGTTTCGTGTCCGCGGCGTAAAGACGAACATCCCGTTCCTGATCAATCTCGTCACCCACCCCGAGTTCCTCGCCGGCCGTTGCACGACGCGCTTCATTGACGACACGCCGGCGCTGTTCGACTTCCCCATCCGCCGCGACCGGGCCACCCGGCTCCTCGAATACCTTGCCGACACGATCGTCAACGGCAATCCACTCGTGAAGGGGCGGCCGGCAGCGGCCCGGCGCACCTCCGCGCCGATCCCCGAGTTTGACCGGCTCTCGACGCCACCGGCGGGGACGAAGACGAGGCTCCAGGAGCTCGGTCCGGAAAAGTTTGCCGCCTGGGTCCGCGACCACAAGGGGCTGATGGTGACCGACACGACGATGCGCGACGCGCATCAGTCGCTCCTCGCCACCCGGATGCGCTCCTTCGACATGCTTTCGATCGCCGATGCCTACGCCCGGATGGCGCCGGGGCTGTTCTCGCTCGAGATGTGGGGGGGCGCGACCTTCGACACCTCGATGCGGTTCCTCAAGGAAGATCCCTGGGACCGCCTCGCCCGCCTCCGGGAACGGATCCCGAACATCCTCTTCCAGATGCTCCTTCGGGCCAGCAATGCCGTCGGCTACACCAACTACCCCGACAACGTCGTCACGGCCTTCGTGAAGGAGTCCGCGGCCGCCGGGATCGACGTCTTTCGGGTGTTCGACCCGCTCAACTGGGTGCCGAACATGCAGGTGGCGATGGACGCCGTCCGCAACGCCGGCGGGATCTGCGAGGCGGCGATCTGCTACACCGGCGACGTCCTCGATCCGGCCCGGACAAAGTTCTCGCTGGCCTACTACGTCGATCTCGCCCGGCAGCTTGAAAAGCGCGGCGCCCACATGCTCGCGGTCAAGGACATGGCCGGGCTGTGCAAGCCCTACGCGGCCGCGACGCTCGTCAAGGCGCTCCGTGAGGCGATTGGGATCCCGATCCACTTCCACACCCACGACACCTCCGCTGCGGCGCTGGCCAGCGAGCTCGAGGCGGCCCGCAACGGCGTGAGCATCGTCGACGCGGCGATGGCGCCCTTCGCCGGGCTGACGAGCCAGCCGAATCTCAATGCGCTGGTGGAGGCGGCCCGCCACACCCCACTCGACACCGGCCTCGACCCCGAGCCGCTGCGCCACCTGGCCCGCTACTGGTCGGCTGTCCGCGAGCACTACACCGCCTTCGAATGCGGGATGAAGGCCCCCGACGCCGATCTCTACCTCCACGAGATGCCAGGGGGACAGTTCACGAACCTCCTCGAGCAGGCGAAGGCCCTGGGACTTGGCGACCGCTGGGAGGATGTGTGCCGAGCCTATGCCGACGTCAACACGCTCCTCGGCGACATCGTCAAGGTGACGCCGACGAGCAAGGCCGTCGGCGATCTCGCCCTCCTCCTGGTGACCAACGGCCTTCATGCCGGCGATCTCCTCTCCGATTCCCGCGAGATGGCCTTCCCCGAGTCGGTCGTCGATCTGCTGTCGGGGCGGATGGGCCAGCCGCCGGGTGGATTTCCCGAGGCGGTCGTGCGGCGGATCGTCCGCCCCGGCGATCTCGTCACGGGCCGCCCCGGCGAATCGCTCCCGCCGGCCGACTTCGAGGCAGCAGGGAAGAAGGTGGCCGAGATCACCGGCCTGCCGGCAACCCACCAGGAGGTCCTCTCCTGGCTCCTTTATCCGCGCGTCTTCCAGGATTTCGCCCAGCACCGCGCCAAGCATGGCGACGTCAGCGTCCTCCCCACGCCGGCGTTTCTCGAGGGCCCCAAGCCGGGCGAGGAACTGGCCGTCGACATCGAGCCGGGCAAGACGCTCGTCATCCGCCTGCTCACGGTCGGGGAGCCGCACGCCGACGGAACACGAACGGTGTTCTTCGAGCTCAACGGCCAGCCGCGGAGCGTTTCGGTGGCCGATCGCAGCCTCGAGGCGAAGGTGCAGCGCCGGCCGAAGGCGGTCGTCGGCGACGCCCGCGAGGTCGGCTCCCCGATGCCGGGGCTGATCGTCACCGTGGCAGTGCAGGCCGGCGACGTCGTCACCCGCGGCCAGAAGCTCATCAGCCTTGAGGCGATGAAGATGGAGACGACCGTCTACGCCGAACGAGACGGGAAGATCGCCGAGGTCCTCGTCGCCCCCGGCACGCCGGTCGAGGCGGGCGAACTGGTCGTGAAGTACGCCGACGGCTGATCGGCCCGGCGTCGCTCACTCCCTCACTCCCTCACTCCCTCACTCTCCTGGGGCGGCTTCCGTACCGCTTCAACGGCGGCCGCGGCCTTGAGCCAGACCTCCTCGAGGTCGGGGCGGTCGAGTGCCGCTGCCATCGCGGCCAGGCGCCGGCGGACGGCGGCGTCTGCCGGTTTGGCCCATGCTTCCTGATGGAGATCGGCGAACTCGCGCCGCAGGGCCCGGATCCGCTCGGCCTCGGCCCGCGCCTCGTCGGCCTCGGCCTCCCGTCCACACCCGGCATAGGCCTGCGCGAGCTTGAGGCGGGCGAGGTAGTCGCGCGGATGCCGGGCGACGACGCGCTCGAGCGGGTCGAGGGCCCCCTGCGGATCGCCATCCTCCAGATGCACCGAGCCGTCGAGGACGAGGGCGCCGAGATCGTCGGGCGACGCCCGCAGGAGCCGGTCGACGAGGGCCCGGGCGGCGGCGCGGTCACCGATCGCCAGGAGGCATTCGGCCCGGATGAGCTCGGCGGCATCGACTTTGGAGAGCGGCTCGAGTGTCGCCAGCGCCTCGCGGTGACTGCGGAGCTTGACGAGACTCCCGGCCAACTCGACGAGCACGTCGTCACGATCCGGCTGGTCGGGGGCGCGCCGCAGGCTCTCCCGGTAGTGCTCGACGGCCTCAGGATAGCGCTCGTAGTCGTTGTGGATCAGCCCGAGGAGTCGATGGGGGCGGTGATCGGTCGGGGCGAGCCGCGCCGTCGCCTCGAGGTGCTCGATGGCCGCCGGGATCACGCCGGCGTCGTAGTACATCGCCGCCAAGAGCCGATGGGCGTCGATGGAATCGGGCGTGGCGGCGAGCACGGTGGCCAGTTCCCGTTCGGCGACGGGGTAGATCTGCAGCCGGTAGGCCGCCTCGCCGCGCACGAGGTGGAGAAGACGGTCGACATCGGAGCCCGCCTGCTGGCGGTCTTCGGCGTCGATCCCCGCCAGCACGTCCAGCGCTGGACGCGAAAAACCGCGGGCGACAAGGAGCCTGGCCTGGACAACCGCGGCCAATCCGCCAGCTCCGGCGGCACGGAGGCTGCGGATCGATGCCCTGGCCGCGGCGGCGTTCTCATCATCGACAGCCTTCCAGCCGGCCTGCACGAGCTCTTCCACCGCTGGGCTTGCCGCGGCGCCGCGGCGGGCGAATCCACCGCGAAGCGCGACGATGGTGATGAACACCGCCAGCCCGGTGGCGCCGACGGCCACAAAGCGCCAAGGAGATCGGGCCCAGCGGGATGGCGGCGGCATGGTCATGAGGGCCCTCCCGACTCCGTCCCTGGAGCAGACCCCGGCAGGTCGCCAGACTCGACGATGCGAAGCTCCCGTTGAGCTCCCGGGAGCGCCACGTCTTGGACGATGCCAGAGGGCCAGCGGATGCGGAGCCGCAACGCCGGTGCGGGCGATGCTCCGCCGGCCCCCGCCGGAACGACAACATGGAGCCGGCGATCGCTGTGGGAGAGATAGCTCCCGCCGCCGATGACCTGGATCGCCGGCGAGGGAGCGCTCCCGGCGATGACCTCGAGCCTGGCGCCGACCGCATCGCGGTTCGACACCGTTCCCACGAGCTGAACGAGGATCGATCGGCCCGACTGGGGGAAGCGGTTTTCGAGGATCGCGACGGGGGCTTCGACGTGCGCGATCGCCAGATCGAGATCGCCGTCGCCGTCGTAGTCGCCGCTGGCCAGCCCCCGGCCCATGTGGGGAAGGGCGAAATAGGATCCCGGCTCCGGACTGCCGCGGCGGAACCGGTCGCCGTCGAAGCGGAGGAAGAGTGGTTCCTGGAGGAGTGGGGAGTCGTCGGGATGCTTGATGACGTGCCCGTTGGTGACCACGATGTCGCCCCAGCCGTCGGCATTGAAATCGTCGACAGCCGTGCCGAAACCGACAAACAGGCCACCGATGTCGGTGATCCCATACCGACGGCTGACATGGAGGAAGTAGCCCCGGCCCTCGTTGCGGTAGAGGGCAAACCACTCGCGCTCGAAGTTCGTCACCCACAGATCGGGGAGTCCGTCGCGGTTGAAGTCGCAGAGGTCGATCCCCATGCTCCCGTTGGGGACCCCTTGGTCGTCGAGGGCCGTACCACTGACCAGCCCCATCTCCGCGAGGTGGCCACGGCCGTCGTTGACGTAGAGAAAGTTGTCGGTGGTGTCATTGGCCACGTAGATATCGAGGTCGCCGTCGACGTCGAGATCGGCCAGGAGCACCCCGAGCCCCTTGCCATCCTGCCGCAACCCCACCGCGGCAGAGGCATCGGTGAACGTGCCGTCCCCGTTGCCGAGATAGACCGCATCGGGCAGCCCTTCAAACGATCGTGGCGGACAGATGTCGCGGACGGCGTCGGAGGCCGTGCAGACGGGATGGTTGTCGAACGACCAGTTCACATAGCGGGCGAGATAGAGATCGAGGTTGCCGTCGCCATCGAGATCCCCCCAGCCGGCGCTGGAGCTCCACCGGGTGTCTTCCCCGGCCGGCGACGGGGCGGCGGTGAACGTGCCATCCCCCATGTTTCGCCAGAATTGGGGCACGCCGTAGCCGGTGACGATGAGATCCTGAAAGCCGTCGTTGTCGTGATCGCCGACGGCGACGCCGTGGCTGTAGAGGGCGTGATCGACAATCCCAGCCTCTGCCGCCACCGGGCGGAATGCCCGGCCGTCGCGGCTGCGGAACAGTTGGCAGGGAAGACCGGTAATCTGCTCGTCGGCGGCTATTCCGCCGCCGCCGGTGGCGACCAGATCGAGCCACCCGTCGCGGTCGAAGTCAAACCACCCCACGCCGCCACCGAGGGATTCGAGGATCGTGAACTGATCCGACTCACCCCCATTGCGGTACGTGGCCTCGATCCCCAGGGCGGCCGCCCGCTCGACGAAGTCCACCGTCCCTCCGGGGGGGGCCGCCAGCGCGGTCGTGGGCTTGTCGTCGGGCGCCGCCTGGGGAAGCCCGGCAGGCGACCCTTGTTCACGACGGCAACCAGCCGAAAGCGCGACGCCGACCACGATCGCCGCCGCGAGCCGTGCCCAACCGGGGACAACGGCGCGGGGTCGCCGCTGGGTGCCGACAGGGGAGACCATCCTCATGGCGCGGGCCTCGTCATTTCGGGCCCGTGCCCTTGTGCAGCATCGCTCCCCGTGTCGCCGGTGGTGCCCGGCCGCTGCGCATCGCCGGCTGCCCGGCGGTGCGTCGCAGCCCGGTCGAGATCCCCCAGGGAGGCGTAGTGGTCGGCGAGGACGCGGTGCGACGGGCCATGCTCCGGATCGATTCGCAACGCGCTCTCCAGCCACTGCAGCCCCTCCTGCTCGAATCCCTCCTCGAGGAGAATCGTTCCCGCCTCGGCGCGGAGCTCGGGGGCGTCGGGTTTGCTGAGCATTTCGTAGGTGATCGCCGAGAGTCGCCGTTGACGCGCGGCGAGCCGTTGGGCGGTCTCACGTTCCAGCGACGCCCCCGCCTCGTCGCCGAGGCGCAGCAGCGTCCCGGCCAGCGACAGCCTGGCCCGCGTGAAGCGAGGATCGACGGTCACGGCTTGATCGAGGAGCACCGCCCCCCGCGCCACATCCCCGTCCTCGAGTGCCAACTGTCCGAGTTCTGTCAGCGCTATGGCGGCCTGCTCGGCCGTCAAGTCCGTGGTGAGCGCGTCGTGGTAGAGATCCCGGGCCGCGGCCCGATCACCCGACCGAAGGAGGCAATCGGCCAGTCCCATGACGGCCCGAGGATCATCCGCGCGGGCCTCGAGGCACTCCCGGAAATGGTGCTGGGCGTCGTCGAGCTTTGCCATGTCGAGCTCGAGACGGGCGACCCGGATCCGTGACTCTTGATCGCGCGGGTTGATCGCCAACGCCTTCGTGAAATACTCCAGCGCCATCACCGGGCGCTCGTAGCGCTCCTCGATCACCCCCATCCAAAAAGAGGGGAGCGGATTGTCCGGCTGCCAGCGCGACCAAAAATCGAGGCACTCGCGGGCATCATTGATCCGGTAGGCATCGATGAACCCCTCGGCGAGCGCCTCGTAGCAATCCTCGGCGAAGGCATCGTCCGCCCCCTCCGCCAACCGGCCACTGATCTCCTCTTCGACGGCGCGCACCTCCCCGCGCTGGGCCCGGGCGAGTAACCGCTGGCGCGCGATCGCCTCGGCGCTCCACCCCAACGCTGCTGCCCTCTCAAACGCACCGTCGGCCTCGGCAAACCGGCGCTGCCGACGGGCGATGCGGCCGAGGAGGTAGTGCCGCTGGGCAGCCGCGGCACGGGCCCGCGGGGCGCTGGGCTCGGGGGCCGCCGGGATTCCGGCACGGAGCAGCGACTCCGCCCGCGTCCAGTCGTGATCGGCGATCGCCTTGTGGATCGTGGAGAGCGCTGCCGCTTCGCGCAACTCGGGCCCCCACCAAGCCGCCACGGCAAGCAGGATGGCAAGGACGCCGAACAGCATCCGGCGCCGGAGTCTGCGCCAATCCACAGCCCCGGACTTCGCCCCGGAACCGGAGGATCGAGCCTCTGCCATGCCCGCGCTCCCGATCGGCGGGGGTTCAATCGTTGAGGTCAAACGTGAAAACGTTCTTCGCGCCGTCGGTCGTCACTTCGGCGCTGAGGCCACTGGTGTCGGGGCGGCCGTACTTCGCCGGGATCTCCCCCTTCTCGACCTGCCCCTTCTTCTTCATCTGAGCCATCTTCATCATGTCTTCGGGCTTCGGCGCCGAAGGTATCGCCGACGCCCCACCGGCAAACTTGTTCACCGTTACCTTGCACGCCCCGGCACGGGCCCCGGGCTTGCCGTTGGTCATGATTGTGAACTTCCCCTGGGCATCAGTCTTACCGTCGCTCGGCAGGCCGGTCGCGGGGACAAAGCTGACCGTCGCGTCGGCCAGCGCCGCCCCCTTCCAGGTCACCGTGCCGGTGGCCGGATAGACCTTCGGCATCGCCGGGCCGCCGCAGCCTGCCAGGGCAGCGCCCACGAGCGCCACTGCGACCGCCATCCCGATATTGCCACCAGTCGCCACCAACGCCGTCATCTGTTTGCCTGTCATCGATGAACCTTTGCGGGAGTCCTTCACCTTGTCGGGAACGGACCTCGTTGAGAACGGACCTCGTTGAGAACACTCTATCGACGCAGCCCCATCCTCGAATCGGGTCAGAGGAGGACCATGCTGCCCGGGGGCAAATGCCCCCGGGCAGCAGGTCGTTTTCTGTTCACCACGGCCGAAACAATCAGCCAGAAAGTGCTCAGTCGTCATTGCTGACCGAGTTGCCGTCACCCTTCCCACCGAGTCGCTGATAGGTGGTGTGGTCGATCGATGACTGAATCATCCGGACGGAGCTGTCGCCCATGAGGAATTGAGCACCGCCTGGATGCCTCGAACGGAAGCCCCACGAGTAGTTCCAGTTGCTCTTGGTGAAGCACTGCGGGTTCGGGACATTCTTCGATGTCGCTTCGGCCTGCGAGTCGTAGCAGGTGGTCATCGTGTTGATCGGAACAACGGTGGAGGCATGGGCATTGCCCATGCCATTGAAGCTCCAGTGCCCCTCGGCGTGGTCGTGGCACTCCGACAAGATCTCACCGACCAGGATCGTCTTGCTCAGGCCGTCCTTGACCATCGCGAAGGTGCATCCCTTCTCCTGTTGGGCAAGCCGGGAGAAGCAGCCGGAGATGTCCTTGAGGAGCCAGGCGTTGCCATGGCCGGCGTTCCCGGCCGGGATTTCGCGAAATTGCTCGAATTGGTTGCAATTGCCGTCGGCCGACGGCGTGCTCTGCGAACCGAGACTGCCAGAGTAACTCGACTGAAACCAGCCCCCGTTGTCGTCGGGGCCCGAGTCGGATGGACACCGGGCGGTCTTGATCTTGATGCTCCGCAGTTCCTTTCCGTCGATATTGCGAAACCGCTCGTCACCGCCGCTGTTGAACTGGATTTTCGACGCGACTCCGGCCTGTTCGATGAATGGCATGATGGCCGCATGCCACGAGAGGCATGGGGCTCCCCATTCAACCTGTGGGGCAGCCCTCGGCATGTAGCCGTTGGTGTCGTGGTAGTTGTGGATCGCGAGGCCGTACTGCTTGAGGTTGTTGCTGCAGCTGCTCTTCCGGGCCGACTCACGAGCCGATTGAACGGCTGGCAGGAGCAGGCCGACGAGCGTACCGATGATCGCGATGACCACAAGGAGTTCGACGAGCGTGAACGCGCGGCGAACAGGTCGCATTGCCTTCGTCATGGGAATCGACTCCAGGAACTATGGATCGGAAAGGATGAGAAATGGAAATGAAACGAGATGAGTCGTGGTGCGCGGCGTGATGCGGGTGATAGAGGGCGGCTTTGGGCGTTCGTTCCGGAAGGAATAACCCCCACCAGGAGGGGTATTCCAGGCAGACCAGCGGAGCCCGACGGATAGAGAGTCCCCAGAAAAGAGCGCCGAAAAAAATCTCCCCCAAGCCATTGAAATCTAACAACCCCATCGTCACCACGACAAGCCCCGGCTTAGAAATCGTGCGCGTTGCGATTCCTGTCAGCGGCTGGAAGGACGGTTGAGCCAGACCCGCAGGCTCGGCGCGGCGCGACCGGCGACGCCCTGGGTCCAGATCCCGGCAAGGATGTCGGTCCTCCCATCCCCATCCGCATCGGCCAGATCGAAGCTGGCATACCGGCAGTCGTCGCGCTCGATGCTGTGGGGGATCCAGGAGCCATCGGCCCCCTGCTCGACCCAGACAACCGCGTCGAACGTGCCCGGCGGCTCCTGGGACGCCCCGGGATGGAGGGCGGTGGCGACGACGTCGAGGTCGCCGTCGCCGTCGAGATCGGCCGCCCGGGCCTGGGAAACGCCAGGGAAAAGGGCGATTTCGACGATGCGGAACCCGGCCGCCCCGTCATTGAGCAACGCCCGGATGCCGTGCGTCGGCCGGGCCAGGCCGCTGTCCATCGTGTCGCCGTTGGCGTGGAGAATGTCGAGGTCGCCGTCACCATCCAGATCGGCCACGTCGATTCCGCTGGAGCCCCAGGAGGGATCGGGGAAACAAACCAACTGGCGGTGCTCGTGGCCCCCCGCGCCACGGGAAAACCAGGCGTCCACCGTCTCGTGCTCCTGGGCAAAGGCCGCCACGACATCGTCCCGGCCATCGCCATCGAGATCGGCAACGCGCACATCGAGCACCCCATGCCGCGGGTCGATGACGATCTCCCGGAAAGCCCCCGCTACCCCGGCATCCCCCACAG
>JBAWVV010000028.1:0-20918 GCA_037147115.1 Planctomycetia bacterium
ACGGTGATCTGCACCTACCATCCCTCCTACCTGCTGCGCAACCCCGCCGCCAAGCGCGACGTGTGGGACGACATGCAGCGGCTGATGACGAGGATGGGAATCGACATGCCCCGGAATCGTCCCGGCGGCTGATCTCCCTGCCCCCCCGCGCCGGTTTTCCGGCAGATTCCCTGGGGATGACGGTTCGCCTCAAGATGCCGGTCGTGCCGGTCCGATGGATTGGGTGGGTCTTGGGGGGGAACAGCCGCTGCTGGCTGTCGTCGACGGGTTTCGGGCCGGCTTGCGGCCCTGCCGTCGGTCGGGATGCCGCCTGGGGAGGCGACGTCGCGACGATTCTTGCCGCTGGTCGGCGCTGCCGCCCGGTTGGCAGGATGGGAACTGGGCCGAACAGAGGTGATGCATGGATACCGTCAGCTCTATCGCCTTCCGTAGGGGCCGGAGCAGGCATCGGGGCGCCCTGGTGGTCGCGGTCTGTTTGCTTGGCACCGGCTGCACGATGTGCCCCGATCCATTCGATTACGCCGGCCCGGTGCCCAACGGCGCGGTGTCGCAAAATGACTTCGCGGCCCGGAGCAACGGCATCCTGCCGGTCCGGGCCACGCCCCTCCCTTGGCCGCCAATCGTCGACTCGGCGCCCCGCCGGCCTACGCCAGCCGGGGATGCGGAGGGGGACGAAGGGGCGATGTTCGCCACGGCCTCGCCGCTCGATCCGGTCGATGATCCCGACATGGTCTCCGTCCTCGAAGCGTCGCTGACGGCGCCGGCCGAGGCCGGGAGCGGGGCGCTCGACGGCGCCCAGGAACCGGCCGGTGAGTACGCCGACGACGCAGGAGCTACGGAGATCGGGTCCGCCGCACCGGCGCGGGCCCTGTGGCCGGTCAGTTCGAAGCGGATGGCCCGCCCCCCGTCGGCCGACGGAGCGCCGGAGGGCATTTCTGCGGCCGACGAACAGCCTCGGGCTCGGGGCCCGGCGACGATTCTCGAGTCGCGCTTGCCCAAGGAAAGTCCGCGGATCCTGCTTCGCTGACACGGGGCTGTTGTGACCGGAGCTGCCGCGTCACTTCACCGGGTGGAGCCCCGGATCGGGCTGCCAGCCGTCGGGGACGATGGCATCCTTGGGGACGATCGCCACGCCGTCCCGAACGGTGAAGGTCGTGCTGTCGCCGATCTCGTCCCAGCCGTGGTCGTTGACGATCCGGGTCCGCTTGCCGATGCGGACGTTCTTGTCGACGATCGCCCCCTCGATGATCGTTCCCTCGCCGATGCCCATCGGCGGCAGGCCGCGCGCGGTGTTGGTTGCGATGTCGTCAGTGGTCTCGTAGTAGTCGCTGCCGAGCACCACCGAGTTGCGGATAACGACGTTGCGGCCGATCCGGCAACGCAGCCCGATAACGCTGTTTTCGATCACGGCCCCCTGCTCGACGATGCACCCGTCGGAGACGAGGCTCGAGCGAATGCTCGCCCCGTCGATCCGTGAGGGCGGAAGAAATCTGCCGCGCGAGTAGATCGGGGCCTCGGCGCTGGCCAGTTCGAACGGCGGCGAACTGCCGGCGAGATCGAGATTGCACTGGAAGTAGGAACGGATCGTCCCGATGTCCTCCCAGTAGCCGTCGAACGGATGGAGAAACACCCGCTTCGTGCGGATCGCTGCCGGGAAGACCTCGCGGCCGAAGTCCTGGTAGTCGGTCTTGCGAAGCAGTTCGAGGAGGCAGTCGCGGTCGAAGAGATAGATCCCCATGCTCGCCATCAGCGAGCGACCGCCGGCGGGGATCCCCTGGCGGTCGATCCACCCCGGATCGGTGCGGACCATGTCGAGCTCCGCCTTCGTCTGCGGTTTCTCGAGGAATCCCTCGACGCGTCCCTCGTCGTCGAGCCGCATGATCCCCAGGCCGGAGGCGGCCTCCTCGTGGACGGGGATCCCGGCGATCGTCACATCGGCCTTCCGCGCCATGTGGGTGGCGAGCATGTCGGCGTAATTCATCCGGTAGAGCTGGTCGCCGGAGAGGATCAGCACGTGGCGGATGTCTGGCTGCTGGAGATAGCGGATGTTCTGCCGGACGGCGTCGGCGGTGCCCTGGTACCAGCCGGAGTTGTCGAGCGTCTGTTGGGCGGCAAGGATCTCGACGAAGCCGCCGCTAAAGGGATCGAAGGTGTAGGTCCGGCGGATGTGGCGGTGAAGGCTGACGGAGTTGAACTGCGTCAGAACATAGATCCGCTGCACCCCGCTGTTGATGCAGTTGGAGAGGGGAACGTCGATGATCCGGTACTTCCCCGCCAGCGGCACGGCAGGCTTGGAGCGGTCGCGGGTGAGGGGATAGAGCCGCGTCCCGCGGCCACCGCCGAGGACCAAAGCCAAGACCCGCTGCACGCTCATGCTAGAAAAACCCTTCCCGGAGGTCGGTCGGACACCCGCCCGCCGACCATGCTACGGAAACTGGGTCAACCCCGCCAATTCGGTTTTTGTTCGGGGGCGTGAGCGATTTTTCACCCATCGGGCCCGGGCAAAGCCCCGGCCGCCGGCCCCCCTCTCCCCAGTCAGCGGACGACGAAGTTCACCATCCGCCCCGGGACGGTGATCACCTTGACGATCTGTTTCCCGGCGAGGAGCTCGGCAATCCGCGGATCGGCGGCGGCAGCGGCCTCGAGCGCCGGAATGTCGGCGTCGGCCGGGACGGTCACCCTGGCTCGCAGCTTCCCCCCGATCTGCACCGGGATCTCAACCGTATCGTCCTTGAGCCACCGCTCCTCCACCACTGGCCAGACGGCGAGAGAGACCGGTGCCGGCTTCCCGAGCACCTCCCACAGCTCCTCGGCCAGATGGGGCGCGAAGGGGGCCAGCGCGACGACGAACGGCTCGAGAACCCCCCGCGGCTTTCGCTCGAGCGGTGTGAAATAGTTGACGAACTCCATCATTCGCGCGATTGCCGTGTTGAACGAGAGCGCGGGGATGTCCTTCGTCACTTTGTCGAGCATCCGGTGGAGCTCGCGGAGCTGGTCGTCGGTCGGGGCGTCGTCGACGACCTGCGGCAAGAGGACGACCTCGTCGGCCCGATCGTCGACCACGAGCCGCCAGCAGCGGTCGAGAAACCCGCGGACACCACTGACGCCGGTGGTGCTCCAGGGCTTCGTCGCTTCGAGCGGGCCCATGAACATCTCGTAGAGGCGGAGCGAGTCGGCGCCGTACTCCTTCACCACCGTGTCGGGGTTGACGACGTTGCCGCGGGCCTTCGACATCTTGTAGGCCCGGCTCTCGACGCGGATCTTCGGCCAGTCGCGGAGGACGAAGTGCTCCCCCTGCTTTTCCACCTGATCGGCAGGGAGCTTCGCCGCGACATCGTCGGCCCCGCGCTTCTCCGCCGACACCCAGCCCCCCTTCGGGCTCCGGTAGCCGGTGAACTCCATCTCCCCCAGGATCATCCCCTGGTTCACGAGCCTGCCGAACGGTTCGGGGAGGGAGACGTGGCCGCGGTCGTAGAGGACCTTGTGCCAGAAGCGGGCATAGAGGAGGTGAAGCACGGCGTGCTCCGCCCCGCCAATGTAGAGGTCGACCGGCATCCAGGCCCTCTCGATCGCCGGATCGACGAAGCAGTCGTCATTGCGCGGATCGAGGAACCGCAGGTAGTACCAGCAGGAGCCGGCCCACTGCGGCATCGTGTTGGTCTCACGGCGATAATGCTTGCCGTCGCGTTCGACAAACAGCCACTCGGCGGGAGATCGCGACAGTGGTGGATCGGGGGTGTCGCCCGGTTTGAAGTCGGTGAGGTGGGGAAGGTTGACCGGCAGATCTGATTCGTCGACGGCGCGGATCGCGCCGGTCGGCTTCCTGTCGGGGCCGAGCTCGTGGAGGATCGGGAACGGCTCCCCCCAGAACCGCTGCCGGCTGAAGAGCCAGTCGCGGAGCTTGTAGTTGACCGCCGGCCGGCCGAGCCCGGCCTCCGCGAGATCAGCCGCCACCCGCGCGATGAACGCGCGCGTTTCCATCCCGGTGTAAGGACCGGAGGCAATCGCCCGGCCGTCGCCGAGAAAGATTTCGTTTGGCCCGGTGTGGGCGTGGAGGGGCTCGACGACCGTGACGATCTCGAGGCCAAACGTCCTGGCAAACTCCCAGTCGCGGTCGTCGTGGGCCGGCACGGCCATGATCGCGCCGGTGCCATAGGTGGCCAGGACGTAGTCAGCCACCCACACCGGCACCGCCGCGCCCGTGAGCGGGTGAATGCAGTGCGAGCCGGTGAAGACGCCGGTCTTTCCCTTGGCCAGATCGGTGCGATCGAGATCGCTCTTCCGCGCGGCGGCTTCCCGGTAGATCCGGATCGCCTCCTGCTGGTGGGGCGTCGTCAGTGCGTCGACGAGCGGATGCTCCGGAGCGACGACAAGATAGGTGACGCCGTAGAGCGTGTCGGGACGGGTTGTGTAGACGCGGAGGACATCCCCACCGGGCTGAAGGGGGAATCCCGCGGCGCGCCGGGCCGACTGCCAGGAGGCGAAGGCTCCATCAGACGGGTTCGGGGGGGCGACAGGGAAGTCGACCTCGGCGCCGGTGCTTCGCCCGATCCAGTCGGACTGGAGCTTCTTGATGCTCGCCGGCCAGTCGAGGGGCTCGAGCTCATTCTCCAGTCGATCGGCGTAGGCGGTGATCCGCAGCATCCACTGGCGCAGCGGGATGCGGACAACCGGATGGCTGCCGCGCTCGCTCACCCCCCCGATCACCTCCTCGTTGGCGAGCACCGTGCCCAGGGCCGGGCACCAGTTGACCGGCGCCTCCGATTGGTAGGCGAGGCGGTGGAGATCGCGGTGGGCGGCGATGGCTGCGTCCCCCCGGGCCGCGACATCGGCGGGGATTGGCAGCTCGGCGATCGGGCGCCCCTTCTGCTGCCGGGAGTCGAACCAGGTGTCGAAGAGGACAAGAAAGATCCACTGCGTCCAGCGGACGTATTTCGGATCGGTGGTCGAGAGGACGCGGCTCCAGTCGTAGCTGAAGCCGAGCATCTTCAACTGACGGGTGAAGTTGGCGATGTTGCGCTCGGTGCTCTCGCGCGGCGGGGTGCCGGTGCGGATCGCATACTCCTCGGCGGGGAGCCCAAAGGCATCAAATCCCATCGGGTGGATGACGCTCGTGCCCCTCATCCGCTCGAAGCGGGCGACGATGTCGGTGGCGGTGTAGCCCTCGGGGTGCCCGACGTGAAGCCCCTCACCGCTGGGGTAAGGGAACATGTCGAGGACGTACGTCTTCCGGGCCCCGGGGAGGCGGGGGGTCGCGAACGTGTCGTGCGTCTCCCACCAGGACTGCCACTTGGGCTCGATCCGGGCGGGCTGGTAACGGGGCATGATGGATTCCGGGGGGGCGGCGCAGGCGGGTGGCTTTCCTGCGAAAACTCCGGAGATTCTAATGGGTCGTGGGCTTCGGAACAGCCTGGCCCGAAAGCTCCGCCCCGGATCGATGCATGCAACCCCCGACAGCTTCCCCCGCGCCGTCCCCGGAGGCCGAGGTTTCGATGCTCCTCGGCAGCGGCCCCGATCCCCGCGGCGGCGCCACGCTCCCCCGGGCCCTCGTCCGGGCCTGCCGGCTCTCAGGAGGGCGGCTGAAGGTGGCCGACTCGCTCGGCACGCGGCTCTCCGGCCGCGCCCTGCTGATCCGCATCCTCTGCGCGATGCGGGTCCTCGAGCGGGTCCTCGCCCCCGATGAGCAGGCTGTCGGCGTCATGCTGCCGCCGACGGCGGCGGCGGCGATCGTCAACGCGGCGCTGGTGTTCATGGGGCGCGTGGCGGTGAATCTGAATTACACCACGAGCCAGCAGACCCTCGACCTCTCGATCGAGCGGGCGGGGCTGCGGCATGTCCTCACGAGCCCGGCGTTCCTCGCCCGCGTCAAGCTCGCCGTCGGCAGCCGGCTCCTCGACGCGACGGAACTGAAGAGCCGCCTCACGACCTTCGATACCCTCGTCGCCGCGACGCAGGCGACCTGCCTGCCGCTGGGAATCCTCGAGCGCATGCTCGGGCTCGACCGGCTCCGGGCTGCCGACGTTCTCACCGTGATCTTCACCTCCGGGTCGACCGGCGATCCGAAGGGGGTGGTACTCTCCGAGGAGAACGTCGCGTCGAATGTCCGCGCGATCGGGCAAATCCTCCACGTGTCGTCGGCGGACGTCGCCCTCGGTGTCCTCCCCCTCTTCCATTCCTACGGTTACACGGCGACCTTCTGGGCGCCGCTGGTCCTCGATGCTGCTGTCGTCTACCACACCAACCCCCTCGATGCCCAGGCGATCGGCGCCCTCGCCCGCGAGCACCACGCCACGATTCTGATGGCGACGCCGACGTTCCTGCGAACCTACCTCCGCCGCACTCCCGCCGAGGACTTCTCGACCCTCGAGGTGGTGTTCGGATCGGCGGAGAAGCTGCCGCGTGAGCTGAGCGATGCGTTCGAGGCGAAGTTCGGCGTCCGGCCGCGCGAGGCCTACGGCGCGACCGAGATGTCGCCGCTCATCGCCGCCAACATCCCCCCGGCCCGGCATGTCCCCGGATCCCGCGCGGATGCCCGCGAGGGAACGGTCGGTCGGCCGATCCCCGGCTGCTCCGCCCGGGTCACGACGCGCGAAGACGTCGCGCCGCTCCCGGTGGGGAGCGAGGGGATGCTGTGGATCACCGGGCCAAACGTCATGCAGGGCTACCTCGACCGCCCCGATCTCAGCGCCCAGGTCATCCGCGATGGCTGGTACTGCACCGGTGACATCGCCAGGCTCGACGAGGACGGCTTCATCACGATCACCGGGCGCGAGAGCCGGTTCTCCAAGATCGGTGGCGAGATGGTGCCCCACATCCCCGTCGAGGAGGCGGTCAATGCCGAGCTCGGGTCGGGGGATGGCGAGCTGATGGCCGTCGTGGCGGGGGTTCCTGACCCCCGGAAGGGGGAGCGGCTGGTCGTCCTCCATCTCAAGACCGGCCGCGACCCGCACGACATCTGCCGGGGGCTGGCCGCCCGCGGTCTCCCGAACCTCTGGATCCCCACCCCCGACAGCTTCGCGGAGGTGGAGGCGATCCCGGTGCTCGGATCGGGCAAGCTCGATCTGCTTTGGCTTGCCACGGAGGCCGGAGAACGGTTCCGGGCCGGAGGGGAGCCGTCATGAGCGAACCGTCTCCAGCCGACTGGATCAGGCCGCTCCTCGGTCGGGCCGACGACATGCGGGCCGAGGTCTGGCTGCGCTGCACGCCGGGCACGCTTGCGGATGCCCGCGGCGGCGCACCGTTGGTCGCCTCGGGAACGCTCGTCGGGCCGGAGTGCTCGACGGCCGCCACAATCCCCACGACGGTCGCACTGGTCGACCAGGGGGCAGTCGCGGGGCAGCCGGCGCTCGCCAGGGGGGTGTGCACCGAACCGGGCTTTTGGTCGCCAGAACTTCCGAATCTCTACCGGGCCGAGGTGACGCTCCGGCGTGGCGACGACGTGGTCGCCGCCGGCCAGCGGATGATCGGGCTGCGGCGGCTGGGGGTGAAGGGGAGGTCGTTCGCGCTCGATGGCCGGCGCTACGTTCCCCGCGGAGTGCCCGGGCAGGCCGATCGGGCGGGGCTCGAAGCGCTCCGGCAGTTAGCGGCCGTGGCCGTGGTCGGATTCCCCGCTGCGACCGGGCCGACCGCAGACGCCTCCGCGGCAACTCTCGACGCGATGCTTGCCAGCGCCGACCGGATCGGGTTGGCCGTTGTCATCCGGCTCGCACCGTCGCAGGGGGGAGCGGTCGATCCGGGCTGGCTCCAGGAGCGACTCGAAGCCTGGTCAGCCCATCCTGCGGCGTTCCTCGTCATCCTTCCCTCCGGCCTGGCCGACCTTGCCGTCGCCGTCGGCAGGCGCCGCGGCACGATGCTCCTCGGGATCGAGGTCGACGGCCTCACGCCGCCGCCGCCGCTGCCCGACCGCGGGCTCGACACGCTCGTCGTCAGGCTGCCGGAGGATGGCGTGCCCCACGAGGCCTGGCAACGTGCGCCCGCGCTCCCCCTCGTGGCGAGTATCTGGGGAAGCGATCCGCGACCAGCGGCCGAGGCCCGGGGGGCGTGCGACCGGCTCCAGGCGCGGTTGGCGGCATGGGCCATTGCGGAGCAGCGCGATCAGCCGTGGGACTGGGCCGGGTATCTCGTCACCTGAAGGGCCGTCGGGATGCGACACTCCCGCAGATCACGCCATGCCTTTCGACGCCGATCGCTACTCCCGTCAGGTCCGGTTCGCGCCGATCGGCGCCAACGGCCAGGAACGGCTGGCCGCGGCGCACGTGGCGCTGGTCGGTTGCGGAGCGCTCGGAGGGGTCGTGGCGCTGGCGCTGGTCCGCGCCGGCATCGGCCGGATCCGGATCATCGATCGCGACGTGCCCGAGCTTTCGAATCTCCCCCGCCAAGTGCTCTTCGACGAGGCCGATGTCGCGGCCGGGCTCCCCAAGGCGGTGGCGGCGGCCAGCCATCTGCGGCGGATCAACGCCGCCTGCCGGATCGAGCCGATCGTCGCCGACCTCACCCCGGCCAGCGCCCCCCGGCTCCTCGGCGACGTCGATGTGATCGTCGACGGCACCGACAACTTCGAGGCCCGGTTTCTGATCAACGAGATCGCCTGCCGGGAGGGGATTCCGTGGGTCCACGGCGGCGCGATCGGCGCTGAGGGGAGGGTGCTGGCGGTCCTGCCGGGGAGGTCGGCCTGTCTGCGGTGCCTCGTTCCCGATCCTCCCGCCCCGGGGGCCCTTCCCACCTGCGACACCGCCGGCGTCATCGGGCCGGTGGCGCTGGTCGTTGGCGCGGTGGAGGCGGCGGAGGTGATGAAGATCATCGTCGGCACCGATTCGCCCGTCGGCAATCGTCTCCTCGTCTGCGATCTGTGGGACAACCTCTGGCGCTCGGTCGATCTCGCGCCGCTGGCCGTCGCCGGCTGCCCGACCTGCCGGGAGCACGACTTCCCCTGGCTCGAGGGGAGGGCCGGCACCCAGGCCACGGTGCTCTGCGGGCGCGACGCCGTCCAGGTCGCTCCTCCCCCGGGCCTCGTGGGCATCGATCTGGCGGCCTTTGCCGAGCGGATGGCCACCGTGGGGCGCGTCGTCGCCAATCGATGGATCGTCCGCGTCACGGTGGAAGAAGGGATCGAGCTGGCGGTGTTCGCCGACGGTCGAACGATCGTCTCCGGAACGCGCGACGAGTCCCGGGCCCGTGGCCTCGTCGCCCGCTATGTGGGCAACTGACCGGCCAGCAACTGAAGGGTCGGTCATTCAGCCCGCCGTGGCCGCTTCCATGATCCGCGCTTCGGTCGCCTCAGCGCGGGAGAACTCGGCCGTCAGCCGTCCCTCGGCGAGGACGAGGATTCGGTCGGCGAGCGTGAGGAGCTCCGGGAGCTCGCTCGAGGTGAGGATCACCCCCAGCCCCCGCCGGCAGAGGCCGTCGATGAGGGAGTAGAGCTCGGCCTTCGCACCGACGTCGATGCCGCGGGTCGGGTCGTCGAGGAGGAGCACCTCGGGCTCGGTCAGCAGCCAACGGCCGATGATGCACTTCTGCTGGTTTCCGCCGGAGAGCCCGGTGATCGCGGCATGGAGACCGGGCGTCTTCACCCCCATTTCGCGGACCGGTCCCGCGGTGAGCTGCTCCTCGGCAGCGCGGCTGACCAATCCCAGCCGCAGCGCTTCGTGGAGCGAGCAGAGGCTGACGTTCCCGGCGACATCGAGATCGGGGAAGAGCCCGAGCCGCTTGCGATCCTCGGTGACCATCGCCACCCGGGCCGCACAGGCCTCGCGCGGATGGCGAAACCTCACCGGCTCGCCCCGGAGCTCGATCGTGCCGCTCCAGGTGTCTTCACCGGCCCCGAAGAGGACCTCGAGGAGCTCGGTGCGCCCCGCCCCCATCAGGCCGGCGATGCCGACGATCTCACCGGCGTGGAGATCGAACGAGATTTCCTTGAGCCGGTAGCCGCGGGGATGCTCGGGCCAAGGAAGGCAGAGCCCGCGAACCTCGAGGAGCTTCTCTCCCCGCGGCCTGCTGCCGTGCAAGTCGTGGCCGGCGATGTCGCGCCCTACCATCCAGCCGGTGATCTCGCGGGGGGTCGTGGCCGTCGTGTCGACGGTCTTCACGTGCCGGCCGTCACGGAGGACGGTGATCCGGTCGGCGAGGCGGAAGACCTCGTCCATCTTGTGCGAGATGTAGAGGATCGTCGTCCCCTGGGCGACAAGCCGCTGGATCGTCCGCTCGAGCCGGGCCGACTCGGCTTCGGTGAGGGCGCTGGTCGGCTCGTCCATGACAACGATCGAGGCGTCGAGGGAGAGGGCCTTGGCGATCTCGACGAGCTGCTGGTCGCCGACGCGGAGATTGCCGGTGCGGTCGCCGGGATCGACGGCACAGTCGAGCTGGGAAAACAGCGCCGCGCACTCCTGGGCCATCGAACGGTCGTCGAGGAGGCCGAGCGCGCCGCGCCGCTCGCGCCCGAGGAACACGTTCGCCGCCACCGGGAGATCCTCGACGAGGGCCAGCTCTTGATGGATGATCGCGATCCCGGCGCGCTCGGCGTCACGGGTCCCCGTGAAGCGGGTGTCGCGGCCGTCGACCTCGAGCACCCCGGCGTCGGGCTGATAGACGCCGGAGAGGATCTTCATGAGGGTGCTCTTCCCCGCGCCATTTTCCCCGCAGATGGCATGGACCTCGCCGCGACGGACCTCGAGGGTGACGTCGTCGAGGGCCACAACACCCGGAAATCGCTTCGTGATCCCGAGCATCCGCACGGCGAACGGAGAGGTGGTCATCGGGGGCTCTGGCTCACTTCGCGGATCGGCGTGATTCCCAGACGCGGAGAAGACCGAGAAGAAACAGGGCTCCGATGCCGGTGGCGATGCCGGCGTCACGGCCGGCCGTCATCGCGGCGATCGCGCCGGCGAGGAGCGCGAGCGTGGGAATGGCGCAAAGGCCGAGCGCGCCGGGGAGAAGCCTGGTGCCCCCCTTCGCCAAGGCGCCGAGTTGGGAGAACGTCACGGCGATGACCACGACCACGCCGACGATCAGCCCCTCGTAGACGTCGGCCCCGGTCTTGATGATCTTCGACACCGCGTCGATCACGACGCGGAGGAAAATCGCCCCGAGGACCGTTCCCGGGACGGTCCCTACGCCCCCCGAGAGGGAACAGCCGCCGACGACCGCCGCAGCAATCGCATTGAGCTCGTGCCCGCGCCCCTGGTTGACCGGCGCCGCAACCGATTCGTTGGCGACGTAGAACAGCCCCGCCAGCGCTGCGGTCATGGCGCCGAAGCAGTAGGCGAACCACTTCACGTTCTCGGTGCGGATCCCCGCCAAGCGGGCGGCCTGTTCGTTGCCGCCGAGGGCGTGGATGTGCCGGCCGAGGACGGTGCGCGTCAGCAGCAGCCAAGTGAACAGGGCGAGGAGGGCGAATACCGCCACCGGGATCCAGACGTTGTCACGGATCGCTTTGAAGATCGGATCGGAGACGTTGATCTGGGCGCTCTTGGTCCCCACGACGGCATGCGTGCAGCTCTCGCACAAGCCCCGGGCGAAGCTCCGCAATCCCACGAGCGTGGCGAGGGTGGCGATGAACGGCGGCAGGCGCACCGCCGTGATCAGCCAGGTGTGGAGCGTGCCGACGAGAAACCCGGTCACGAGGGCGGCGAGCACCCCCACCCCGACCACCACCGGGCCCACCGCCTTGAAGGCCATGATCTCCTTCGGCGCCAGCGCCAGCATCGTCGTCGCTGCGATCGTCCCTGACAATGCGATCATCGAGCCCGACGAGAGATCGATCCCGCCGGCGATGATCACGACCGTCGCCCCGAGGGCGAAGATCCCGAGCAGGGCCGTGTTGCGGAGGATGTCGGTGAGGCTCTGCCAGGGGAGGCGGAAGTAGCTGTGGTTGGAATCGACCAGGCCCGTGAGGAGGACCGCCACAACGATCGCCGCCACGAGCGCCCACTCGGCAGGCCGCAGTCCGAACCGGGTCGACCGGCGGAGGCGGGGCGCGGCCCCACCGGCCGGGGCGGCGGTCGCGACCTCGGCTGGGGGAGCGGATCGGGGAGCGTTCGGCGGCGTCATGCGAGCGGGGGAGCGCGACCTGCCACCCGGGATGGATGGCCGGTCGATGGGGTGAGGGGGCCGGGGCAGGGAACAGGGCGATTCAGGAGCTCGTCAGGCCGTACCGGGTGAGCCACTCGCGGAACTCGCTCAGCGTCTTGAACTCGTGGGGGATGTCGGACGGCATCTCCCCCTGCTTGATCGGAGAGCCCTCGTCGGGAACGATCAGCCGCAGGCCGGTGGTGAAGATATCGCCGTTTTCGCTGCCGAGGTTCGGGAACATCTCCTTGATGACGCCCTGGTCGTCGCTGAGCATCGCGACGAACAGCCGGATGGTCTGGCTCCCCATCTCGAACGGATTCTGGACGACCATCGCGTCGATGAGGCCGTTGCCCATGTGCTCCAGCGCGATCGCCTGGGCATCAAAGGTGACCACGGTCGTCTTGGCACGGACAGCGCGCTCCTTGACCACCTCGGCAATCGCCGGAGCGTCATAGGCCCAGATCCCCACCAGCGCCACGAGGTCCTGGTGATTGACCAGCGCCGTGCGAACGTTGTCACGGGCCTTCGCCCCCTCCATACCGTCGGGCATCCGGTCGAGCTCGGTGTAGGCGGAGCCAACCGCCTCCTTGAAGCCGTCCATCCGGGCCCGGGCGTTGTCGACGTCGGTGAATCCGGCGAACTGAACGTAGCCCCCGGACGCCACGTTGCGGGCGGCGAGAATCTTTCCGGCGGCTGCCCCAAGGAGGCGGCCTCCGACGATGTTGTCGGTGCCGATGTAGTAGGGGCGGGCGTCGCGGAAGCGGGCCCGGTCGACGTCGCTGTCGACGGTGATCACCTTGACCCCCTTGGCGGCGAGCTTTTTCATCTCCTCGACGATCGCGGCGTTGTCAGCCTGAATGACCGAGATCGCCACGCCGGCGATGTCGGACTGACTGGCGAACTGCCGCAGCTTTTCGATCTGCCCCTGGGCGGTGCCGTTGTTCTTCTCCATCACCGCAACGAGCCCCTTCGACTCGATGCCGAACAGCTTCGCCCCTTCCTGGAGGCCGGCGTTGCAGGCATCCCAAAAAGGATCGTCGCCGTTGGTAAGGAAGATCAGCCGCTTCGTCGGGCCAACGGCAGCGCCTTTGCCGGTCGCGTCCGCGTTTCCCTTCTTCGCTTCGGGCGAACACCCGACCGCCAAGCCGAGGAGGCAGACAAGAGAAAGCGTCAACTGCCGTCGCGAAATCATGTTTTCCACCCTGGAGAGACGAAGCTTCAGAAACGGAGCGTGTCGATTGACGGTCGGTTTTTGTGGTCGGGAGCGAAGCGCCGCAGCCCTGAAGACACCGGCTTCCCCCACCTCATCCGGCCGCGGCCGACCTGCCACCCAGCTCAGTAACGTAACCCATTTTTCCGCACATGCACGAGGGGCTGGCCGGCCGACCCGGAATCTCCCCCGACCACCTCGGCGACGACCACCAGATGGTCCCCGGCGGCCGCCCGGCCGGTCCCCCGGCACTCGATCCAGCCCGCCGCCGCGGCGAGGGCCGCAGTGCCCCCAGGGGTGCGGAGGGTGTCGAGACCGGCAAACGGATCTTCGCCGAGATTCGCTGGCTTTCCGAACCTCGACAGGAGACCGCGCTGGGATTCCCCGAGGATGTTGACGACAAACGGAATCCCCCGGTCGATGGCGGCGACGAGCTCCCGGGTCGGGGCCACCGCCACGGAGACCGCCGGGGGGGAGAACCCGGCTTGCATCACCCAGCTGGCGAGCATCGTCCGATCGACCCCGTCGTGGCGCCAACTGATCACGAACAGACCGCTCGGAATCCGCCCCAGGGCCGTGGCGATCCCCTCGACCGCGGCCGGCGCCCCGGCAGGCTGGGGGAGCGACGGGGAGTCGGTGCGCGGGGCGGCGGGATCGGGCGACGTGGCCATAGGGATCTGCAGCGGAGGAAAAACGGGCGACCCCGGTAGGGGATGGTGTCGGGAGCAGCGCGCGAACCTGCGGCGGTGCGCGAGGCCGGGACGACTTCCATCCTACCCTGTTTTCCTTGGCCGTGGGGCGGACCGCTGGGCGGGCGGAATGCCATCCGCAGGACCGTTTTCAGGGTCGTGTCTCGGTCGATTGATGCCGATCTCTCTGGAGTCGAACTCCACCCGATCCGTACAGTCGGGCGGCCTGTCGGGCCCGACTGGCGGGATTCCGACCAGGCGAGCGGCGCGGCCGTGGTCGTCGTGGCCCCAGTGGCAGTCATGAAGCGTTCCCGATCCCTCTCCCGGCCTCCCCGCGGCGTCGCCCTCACGATGCTGGTGCTGTGGGGCTGCGCCCTGGTGGTGGGAGTGGGTCGGAGCGGGATTGCCCAGGCCCCGCCGTCTTCCCTCCGCTTGCCGCCGCCGCCGGGCTCCGTTCTTCCGCCCGAGCCGTCACGGCCACGATCGCCGGGGCTCGAACTCGATCCGGGGGGCGTAGAGGGGACGACGTCCGGCCCGCTCCCGGGGGTGTCCTCACCGCCCTTCCCCGGGATCGATCCACTCCCTCCGGTGGGAGCGACCGGCCCGGTGGTCCTCGACATGCCCTACGAAGCGATGCCGCCGGCCTCGACGGATGGCTATCTGATGCCGGGGGCTGCGTTCCCCGAGGGGTTTGACGACCTCTGGGCGCCGCGGCCCTGGTTCTGGCAGTTGATGCCCAACAACCTCATCTACACCAGCTACCTCGCCGGTCCGAAGGAGCCCCGCTTTGGCACTGTTGTGTACGACGACACGACGCCCCCTCCCTACGCCACGACCGGCCAGGAGGGATGGCTGTGGGATTCGACACTCGGGGGGAGGGCCTCGATCGTCCGTTACGGATCCGACCCGGTCCTCCATCCGCAGGGCTTCGAGGTGCAGATCGAAGGCGCTGCGTTCGTGCGACTCGATCCCCAGGACGACCGCGACCTGCGGTCGGCCGATTTCCGCTTCGGGGTCCCGGTCGTCTACGGCGTGGGGCGCTGGCAGACGAAGCTCGCCTACTACCACAACAGCGCCCACCTCGGTGACGAGTTCATGCTCAAGCATCCGACCTTCCCGCGGACTAACTATGTCCGCGACTGCATCGTGTGGGGCAATTCCTACTACCTCTATGACTGGATGCGGCTCTACGGCGAGGCGGGCTGGGCGTTCTTCACCGCCGGCGGCGCTCAGCCGTGGGAATTGCAGGGGGGGATCGAGTTGATTCAGGCCCGGCCCACGGGCGGCGAAGGGGCGCCGTTCCTCGCCGTCAACGGGTTCTCCCGCCAGGAGCTCGACTGGGGGGGGAATGTCTGCGTTCAGACCGGCTGGGCGTGGCGCGGGCGCCGCAGCGAGAAGCTCTATCGGATCGGCGTCGAGTATCTCTACGGCTCCGACCCCCAGTACCAGTTCGTCTACAAGAACCAGAACCGGGCCGGCATCGGGATGTGGTACGACTACTGATGCCGGTGGGTTGGACGGGAGCGACGACGGCTGGTCCGCGGGCCTGCTCCCTCCGTGCCCCGTTCCTCCCGGAGTTTCCTCCCCGTGCCGCTGTTGGCGATCGAGACGACCTGTGACGAGACCGCGGCGGCCGTCATCGACCGCTCGCGCGTCGTGCTCTCGAGCGTCGTCGCGAGCCAGGACGAGCTCCACGCCCGGTGGCGGGGGGTCGTTCCGGAGCTCGCCTCGCGGGCCCATGTCGAGCGGATCGTGCCGGTGATCGACGAGGCCCTCGCCCGTTCGGGGATCGCCCGGGCAGGCATCGAGGCCGTTGCCGTCGCCGTCCGGCCGGGGTTGGTCGGTTCGCTCCTGGTCGGTCTGTCGGCCGCCAAAGGGATTGCCGCGGTCCTCCGCTGCCCCCTCATCGGCTACGACCACATCGCCGCTCATCTCTACGCCTGCCGGCTGGCCCACGGCGAGCGGATGACCTACCCCTGCGTCGGGCTCGTCGCCAGCGGCGGGCATACGTCGCTGTTTCATCTCCATTCGCCGCTCGATCTCGAGCGGCTCGGTGGAACGATCGACGATGCCGCCGGCGAAGCCTTCGACAAAGCGGCGGCGCTCCTCGGCCTCGGGTATCCCGGTGGGCCCGCCCTGGAGCGGGCAGCGGCTGGTGGGAATCCAGCGGCCCATCGCTTCCCGCGCCCGCTGTCGACCGATCGAGAGCGCCTCGACGTCAGTTTCAGCGGTCTGAAGACGGCCCTCCGCTACCGGGTCAGGCCTCCGGGCGCCCCCGACGACACGCCTCCGCCCACGGGGAGCGCCCGCGCCGACCTGGCAGCGTCTTTCCAGCTGGCCGTCGTCGAGACGATCCTCGCCAAGGTCGATCTGGCCCTCGCCCGGACCGGCTGCCGCGTCCTCGCGGTCGGGGGGGGAGTGACCGCCAACAGGAGCTTGCGCGAAGCCCTCGAGCGGCTCGGGAAGAAGCGTCGCGTCGATGTGCTGATTCCGCCGCGCGAGCTGTGCACCGACAACGCCGCCATGGGAGGGATCGCCTGGGAGCGGCTGGAACGGGGCGAGGACGACGGCCTCGAGCTTGACGTCCGCCCCGGCACGGACCGGAGCGCGTCCCGGGGGAGTTGATGGGGGAGTTGATCGCTCTTTTTAGCTCGCTCAGAACTTCGAAAACTGCTCGAACTCGTCGTACTGCCGATGCTCGAGGTTCACAAACCGTGTGAAGTCGTTTTGCCAGAGGAGCTTGGCGTCGCCGATCGGGCCGTTGCGCTGCTTGGCGATGATGATTTCCGCCTGCCCCTTGACCCGTTCCCGGTCCTCGTCGTTCGTCGCGTAATACTCCTCACGATGGACAAACATCACGAGATCGGCGTCCTGCTCGATGGCCCCCGATTCGCGGAGATGATTGAGCCGCGGTCGGTTGTCCCGCGACGCCTCCGCCTGCCGGTTGAGCTGGGCGAGGCAGAGCACCGGGATGTCGAGCTCTCGTGACATCATCTTCAGCCGCCGCGCGATCCGCGCCACCTGCTCTTGGCGTGGATCACGTGGGTTGTCCGGTTCGATGAGCTGAAGATAGTCGATGACGATCAGCGACAGCCCGCCGCGGCGCTTCTGCCGGCGGGCAACGGCGGCGATCTCCGTCAGGGTCCGCCCCGGGGTGTCGTCGATGAGGAGCGGCGCAGCGCTGATCTCCGCCGACTTCTCCACGAGCCGGCGACGGTCCTCCTTGGAGATCGTGCCGTTGCGGAGCCGGTGGCCGTTGACGCCCGCGACGGAACAGAGCAGGCGGTCGGCCAGTTCCATGGCCGCCATTTCCAGGCTCACAAACAGCACCGGATGGTGGTTGGTGATCGCCACGTGCTCGGAGATGTTCATCGCCATGGCCGTCTTCCCCATGCTCGGTCGGGCGGCGAGGATCACGAGCTCGGAGTTGTGGAGCCCGCCACAGAGGGCATCGAGTTCCGTGAACCCGGTCTCCACGCCGCCGAGCGTCTGCTCGTGCTTCATGCGGGCATCCATCCGCTCGAGCACCTTGCCGAGCACCTCGTTGATCGGGGTCGCGTCGGCGGAGCTGCGGTCCTCGAGGATCGTGAAGATCTTCGATTCCGCCCGGGAGAGGAGCTCCTTCGGCTCGTCGGTCGAGTCGTAGGCATCGCGGAGGATGTCGGTGCCGGCGTCGATCAGCGATCGGAGGAGCGATTTGTCGCGGACGATCTGTGCGTAGTGCGTCGCATGGGCGGCGTGGGGCACCGACTGCACGATCTCCGCGATCGCCGCCACGCCGCCGATCCGTTCGAGATCCCCCTTCGATCGGAGCCGGTCGAGGACGATCGTCGTGTCGATCCGCTTGCCGCCGTCGTGGAGGTCAAGCAGGTGGCGGAAGAGGATCTGGTGCGCCTCGTCGGCGAAATCCTCCGGCCGGAGCACGAGGGCGACGTCGTCGCAGGCATCCGGCTTCAAAAAGATGCTGCCGAGCACGCCGCGCTCGGCAGCGAGATCGACAGGGCGCTGGCGCAGATCGGGGGCCGAGCCGGCCCCGTCGCCGCTATCACGGGATCGCCGCCGCCCGCCGTCGCGCTGGCGGTCGCGTCCTTCGCCCGATCCCCCGTCACCACTCCGACGCGCTGTCGCCATGATCGAGCCTCCCGCCCCAGGTTCGTTCCGCTCGTCGCCTCGCCGGTGTGCCATGGCGGAGGCCGTCCGGGGCGGGCGATTCCCGACCATGTGCCGGAAAACACCCCGCGACAGCGTGCCGACACGCACGAACGTGGGCAGGGCCGCGAAGCGAACCCTGCCCACCGGATCGATCAGCCGCGTCAGAAGGTCGGAAAAACCGGCCGAGCCGAGCGGAAAGGGATCGTCACTTCGCCGTCGAGTCGCCGCTGGTCGGCACCACCCAGACCTTGAGATCCCCTTCGACCTCCGCGGCCAGACGAACGCGGACGGTATAGAGGCCCACTTCCTTGAGCGGCCCCTGAAGGATGATGTTGTCGCTCGAGATGACGAGATCCTGCTGCTTGAGCGCCCGGGCGATCTCAACAGATGTGACCGAACCGTAGAGGTGCCCTTCGTCGTTGGCGTTGGCCTCGATGGTGACGCTCGTGCGAACAAGCTCCTCCAGCAACGACCGGAGCCCGGCGAGACGTTCCCGGGCGATCTCCTCGAGCTTCGCCTTGTGCTTGGCAACCATCCGCTTGTGGTGCTCGGTGGCCACCGTCGCCAACCCCTGCGGGAGAAGGTAGTTGAAGGCGTAGCCGCGCTTCACTTCGACCACTTCCCCCTGCTTCCCGAGGTGCTCGACATTGTGAACGAGGAGAAGCTCGATGCCCCCCCGCTCTCCCTTCGGCAGTTGACCGGCATGGGATCCGGTCGCGTTGACGGTCTTGTTGCGGGAGAGGGCTGCGAAGGACTGTGCCATGATTCGTCTCGTGAAACGGGGCTCGGGGAGAAAAGGAACAGATAGGAGAACAATACCAACCGGGAGCGACCGGGGGGCCCCGGCAAATACGAGTGTGACACAAGCCGGATCAGAACGGAATGTCGTCGTCAGATCCCCCGGAGGAGACCACATCGGGACCCCGGCCACCGCCGTCACGGCCGGCCCCATCATACGCCGCCGGCGAGTATTCCGAGGGGTCTTCGGGCTGATCTGGGCGGCCAGCGGCGGCGGGCCGATTCGGCCGCGAAGCCCCTTCCGGGCCCCGGCTCCCTTCGGGCCCGGGTGCCCCCTGGCGGCTGCCGAGGAGGACGAGCCTCTCCCCGACGACCCGCAGCTTGGAGTTTTTCTTGCCGTCCTTTTCCCAGGTGTCGAGCTTCAGCCGCCCCTCGATCATGATCGGAGAGCCCTTTGTCACGTATTCCCCAGCGATTTCAGCATCCCGGCTCCACAATGTGACGTCGACAAAGGTCGTTTCATCGACCCATTCGCCGTTGGCGCCTTTGCGCCGGTTGTTGACCGCGAGGCCGATCTCCGTGACCGGAGTGCCGTTGGAGACGTAGCGGAGTTCCGGATCCCGAGTGACGTTCCCGAGGAGAATCACCTTGTTGAAACTGGCCATGTTTCGCTCCTTGGACTGACGAGGGTGCTGGGGTGTAGTGGACCTTTGTTCACCATCGTACCCAGTCGAGGGGAGGTATGCAAACACCCCCCCGCGGCCGTCAGGTGTGCCCGGGGATTCCAGACCATTCCTGCCGTTTTCCGACCACTCCCGGCCGCCGGCCGGGAGTGCGTCGGGGAACGCCGAACCTGGCGGGCGTCACTCCGCGGCCGCAGGCGCGACCGTCGGAACTGGGCCTGGGCCTGGGCCTGGAAGCGGGCCGGGACCTGGAAGTGGGCGCTTGGTCGCGGCCTCGTTCCCGGCCAGCGCGTGCTGGACGAGGGCATCGGCGATCCTCGCATCGACCTTCAGAATCAGCTTCCGGATAATGTCGTCATTGATCTCGCACTGCCGTTCCAGCGGAGTGACCCCAGACCCTGGCATCTTAAAATAGGTGAGCCAATAGACCCCCTTTTTGTGCCCATTGATCGGGTAGGCGAGTTTCCGTTCGTCCCACAGCCGGGCTGCCAGGATCGTGCCGCCGTGCTGGGTGATCAGATCGGCGACCTGCTGCGTGATGGCAGCCGGATCGCGGGAATACTTTGTCGGATCGAGGATGAACATCCCTTCGTACACCACCATGTCGCTCGTCGCTCCTCTGCTGGGGTCCGGCGCGGCCGGACCTGGTTGTTGGAAGTGCCTTGGATCTGTCTTGCGTAAAATTGGCCGGGAAGTCCCGGGGGATTGTGTTGTAGGGGGAGCAGGGGGGCGGTGACAAATCCCCCTGAAATCACTGCAGTGCGGGTGTTGTTGCCGTCAATTGAACCTGTTCATGGCCGATTCGATCCCAGCACCGACCCACTCCTCCACGGCATCCGCCGCCCGCTCCAGGAGCGTTGCTACCATCGCTCGTTCGTCTTTGGAGAACTTACCAAGCACGAAATCGGCCGAGGTCCGCCCTGCCGGCAACGGCCCGACGCCGATTCTCAACCGCGGCACCGCATTCGTCCCCAGTCTGGCAAGGATGTCGGCGAGCCCTTTTTGGCCGCCGCTCGAACCAACCCCCCGGATCCGAACGGTATCGGTGGGGAGTTGGAAGTCGTCGCAGAGTACAAGGATGTCGGCAGTATCGATTTTGTAAAAGTCTTTGGCAGCCAGAACGCTCGCGCCGCTCAAGTTCATCCAGGTCAGCGGCCAGAGTAGGAGAACCGGAACCCCACGGATCGTTGTCTGAGCAAACTCCCCCTGAAAGCGGACCCGACGGCCCGGGCCCCCAGCCCGCCGGGCGAGAACCTCGAGAACATCAAACCCAACGTTGTGACGAGTCCCGTCGTAAGCCCGCCCCGGGTTTCCCAATCCGGCAACCAGTTTCATGGTAGGACCGGATTCATAGCAGGACCGGACCAACAACGACCGTTA
>JBAWVV010000029.1:0-20421 GCA_037147115.1 Planctomycetia bacterium
AGGCTCGTGGCCCGTTGGTCGAGCTCGTGGCCCGTTGGTCAACGCCAGCGGTTGGACGAACGACCGACGGTTCCTGCTTCTTGCCCCCCCGGCCGGACTCCGGAAAAGCCCATGAAGTCTAGACTTCCGCGGAACTATCGTCCATCCCCGGAAGCCTCCGCAGACGGCCACCCACGCCCCGCGGCTGCCGTGATGTCGACCGTTTGGCAGGGCCCTTTCCCGGCCCGGCCGTCGGGGCCTCCTGTGCCGAACCGGGTGGGGCGTCCTCGCCGGGGCCTTCGTCGTCACGGTCCCCCGCCGCGGCCTTCTCGGCCGCAGCGGTGAGGGTCTTCACCCGTTGCTCGACATTGGCCAACTCCTCGTGCAGGCGGCGAACGAGCGCCACTCCCTGCTCGTACGCAGCGATCGATTCCGCGAGGCCCAGTCGCCCCCCTTCGAGACCTCCGACGAGATCCGCCAGTCGGGAGAGCCCCTCTTCAAACGAGACCGGTTGTGGGGACTGTGCCGCCGTCGTCGATCCACTGCTCCGCTCGGACACCTTGGTGGCCTCCAGTTCATCACGGCTCATCGTCATGTTCTCCCCGTTGCCGATCCCCCCGGACATTCCCCGCAGCCGTCCCCACCGTTTCCCCATCCGGCGGATCGACCCGCTCCACGCGGCTACGGATTCGGCCGGTGGCAAGTTGGGTGACGAGCCGAGTGCCGGCCGCGAGGCCCTCCGCCGAGATCAGTGGCCGCGCCGCCCGCACCCCGTCGGCCTCGCTCCAGGTGACCGAGTAACCGCGGGCGAGGATCGCCAGGGGGCTGACGGCGTCGAGCCGTCCCGCCGCCGCGGCCAAGCGCTCCCGCGCTCGCTCGATGCCTCCGGCCATCAGTCGCTGCAGTCTGGCCTCGTGGGTGTCGACGATCGTCTGGCGGTCGCGGAGAATCCAGGAGGGGTCGACGAGCATCCGCGCGCTGGCGAGACGCTCGAGCCATTCGCGGGCCGACGCCGCGCGGCGGAGCAGACCGGCGTGGAGCCGTTGGTCGAGCGTGCCGACGGTGGCGAGGAGTTGGTGACGGTCGGGTGAGATCCGGACCGCGGCATCGGTCGGCGTCAGGGCGCGGACATCGGCAGCGAGGTCGGCAAGCGTGACGTCGATCTCGTGCCCCACGCCGGCAACGACCGGGATCGGGCTCATGGCCACGGCCCGCACGAGCGGTTCTTCGTTGAAGGCCCACAGATCCTCGAGGCTGCCGCCGCCACGGACCAGCGCGATGACGTCGACGGGGGGCCTGAGGCGGCCCGCCCGGGCGATGGCCGCGGCCACCTCCGCCGCGGCGCCGGCCCCTTGGACGCGCGACGGCACAACAATCACCTCCGCCGCCGGCCAGCGGCCACGGAGCGTCTGGAGGAAGTCGTGGAGCGCGGCGCCGGCGGGGCTGGTGACAACGGCGATCCGACGCGGAAACGGGGGGAGCGGCCGCTTCCGCTGCGGGGCGAACAAGCCCTCCGCCTCGAGCGTCGCCTGGAGCCGGCGGAGCTTCGCCTCCAGCGCCCCCGTGCCGACGGCATGCATCCGATCGATCGAAAGCTGATAGGTGCCCCGCGGCGGGTAGACCTCGACGCGCCCATGGCAGATGACCTCGAGGCCGTCCTCCGGCTCGATCGCCAGGAGGGGAAGCGCCCCCCGCCAGACGATCCCGCGGAGGACGGCAGCGGCATCTTTGATCGCGAGATAGACATGGCCCGAGGCGGCGCGGACGACGTTCGTGACTTCGCCCGCCACCCACACGTCGGCAAATCGCCCCTCGACGCATTCCTTGATGCGGGCGGTCACCTCGCCGACGCCCGGCACGTCCGGTGGCGGTCCGCTGCGACGCTCGATACCTTGGAGGGTGTCCATGGCCGGGAGTCTAGCTGTCCGTGGAAGAAGTCATCCATGACCTCGTCCGATCCACGGTTTGCCAAGCCATCCAGTCGCGCCCCCGTCTCCCACCACTCCGGGAATCCAAATGTTGGACTCCGACGACATCTCTGCTTCTGCCGCCACGGTCGATGCGGCCCGCAGCGGCCCGCCACGCGGCGCCTTGCTCGTGATCTTCCTGACGGTGTTCATCGACCTCCTCGGCTTCGGGATCGTCCTCCCGGTGATGCCGCGACAGGCGGGCCCCTACCTTGAGGCGCTCCACCTCTCGCCGTTGGCGTCCGGGGCGACGATCGGCCTGTTGTTCTCGGTGTTCTCGCTGATGCAGTTCGTCTTCAGCCCGATCTGGGGGCGCTGGTCCGACCGCGTCGGCCGGCGCCCGATGCTCCTCATCAGCCTTGCTGGGTCGGTCGTGTTCTACGCCCTCTACGGGTTTGCCGTGACCATTCCGCCGGAGCGTGCTGCCCTTGCACTTGGCCTGATGATGCTCGCCCGGATCGGCGCCGGGATCGCCGGCGCGAGCGTGGGAACTGCCGCCGCGGTGATCGCCGACTGCACGACCCCGCAGAACCGCTCCCGCGGGATGGCGTTGATCGGGATCGCCTTCGGGGCCGGCTTTACGCTCGGCCCGCTGATCGCCTACTTCGGAATGCGGCTCTTCAACGACCAGCCATGGGCGGTCGGGGCCCTCGCCTCGGCCCTCTCCGCTGTGGCGTTCCTGTTCGCGTTCTTCGTCTTCCGCGAGACCCGCGATCCGGCGAACCGGGCCGCCAAGGACTTTTTCAGCGTCAGCCGTTCGGCCCGCGTTCTTGCGATCCCGGCGGTCGGGGCCCTCGTGCTCATCTACTTCCTCTCGATCTTCTCCTTTGCCAACTTCGAGGCCACGCTCGCCCGCCTCACCGAGGAGGCCTTCGGGATGTCCGACGACGACAACTTCCTCGTCTTCGCCGGCATCGGTTTCGTGCTCATGCTCGCCGGCGGTAGCTATCGTCCGCTCGCCAAGCGGGTGTCGGAGACACGGCTGCTGACCGTCGGGCTCCTGCTGATGGCCACCGGCCTGGCGGTGGTCGGCGCGGTGGCGGGAATTGTCCACAGCAGCGCCGGGGAGGGGCTCTCGTCGTCGTTGGTGCGCGGACTTTTCTATGCGGCCGCGGCGCTGTCGGTGTGGGGATTCGCGTTTGTCAATCCGTCGGTCTCCTCGCTCATCTCCCGCCATGCCGATCCGGCAAACCAGGGGGAGGTCCTCGGGGTCAACCAGTCGTTCGCCTCGCTGGGGCGGATCCTCGGGCCGTTCTGCGGGTCGGTGCTGTTCACGCTCCATCCGTCGCGCGTGCTCCCCTACGCCGTGGCGGTGGTCACGCTCCTCGGCGTGCTGGCGCTCGTTCGCCGGACAACGGTCGATGAGGCCCGTGCGCCGGTCGGGGTGTAACGCAGCCTTACCAGGGGGGGGAATGATGGTCGAAACCGCGCTTCCGCAGGGCTGCGGCCTCTTGGTCGTGGGGCATGGCACGGCTGATCGGGTCGGCGAGGAGGAGACCCGGCAACTCGCCGGGCACGTCGCCGCCGCGGCCCCCGGGGTGGCCGTCGAACTGGGTTTTCTCGAGGTCATCGGGCCGTCGGTGGCCGAGGCGCTGCGGCGGCTGTGTGCACGCGGGGTCGATCGCGTCGTCGCGGCGCCGCTGTTGCTCTTCACCGCCGGCCACGCCCGCCGCGACCTCCCGGAGGCGCTGGCGATGGCGGCCGACGCGGAGCGCGTCCCCGTCTGCCAGTCAGCGGCGCTGGGAATCCACCCCGAGCTCGTCCGTCTCTCGCGGGCTCGGCGTGAGGAGATCGGCCGGACCCTCGCGCCGCTCGATCCCGGGCTCGAGGCGCTCGTGTTCGTCGGCCGTGGGGCGAGCGATCCCGGTGCCGCGGGGCAACTGCTGGCCTTTCTCGAGGCGACGCGGGCCTGTGGCGCGGCTGCCCTCTGCCATCCGGGAGAGCCGGCGGCGATCTGCGGTCGCGGGCTCCACCCCGCCGCGTGCGTGGGCTTGCCGATTCCGCCGGGGCCGGGGCGGGTGGCCGTGGGATTCGTCGCCGCTGCCCGGCCGACGGTCGCGGAGGCGCTCGACGCCGTCGTCGATCCTTCACTCCCCGGAGTCGTCCCGAGCCGTGTCCTCGTGCAACCGCACCTCCTCTTCCGCGGCCGGGTCGAGGAGCAGGTGCGCGAGGCGGTCGACCAGGCCCGAGCACGCCATCCGGCGATCGAGTGGGTCGTTGTTCCCCGTCTCGGGGCCGAACCGGACGTGGCTCGGGCCGTGGTGGCCAGAGCGCTCGAAACCTTGGGGAAAGTCGAGCGCTGAGTTTTCCGCGGACGATTCCCGCGCCCGCTGGGGTGTGGCGGTCTATTTTTACCTCGTCAGGGAAGAAGGAACCTGTCACACTACGTGACCGGGTCAGAGGAAACGCAAAGTGAAGGAGTCAGGCGTGGACACGACGGTCATCGATGCGTCCCAAGGTCGGCTGAACGGACGGACGGCAGCGGCTCGCCTCAGGGAAGCGGCTTCCCCGGTGAGGCTCGGCCGGTGGCTGCTCGTCTTGGTGGCGCTGCTCCCCCTCGGGCGGCTCGCTGCCCAGGAACCGGCGCCAGTACCCGCCCCCACAGCGGCCACCAAGCCCGGGCCGAACGATCGTCAGATCACGCTGGCGGTGAAGAGCTACATCGAGCGCGAGCACTTCACCCACCATCCGATCGACGACGAGATCGCGCGTCGCTGGTTCGGGATCTTTCTCGAGGCCCTCGACCCGATGAAGATCTATTTCCTCCAGAGCGACGTCGACGGCTTCGTCCCGAAGCGGGAGATGCTCGACGATCTCGTCAAGCGGGGGGATGTCTCCTTTGCCTACGAGGTCTTCAAGCGGTTTCTCGAGCGGGTCGACTCGCGCGTGCCGCTGGTCGAGAAGTTTCTCTCCGAGCCGCTCGATTTCACCCAAGATGAATCGATCATCGTCGACCGCGACGAGACGAAGTGGGCCCAGAACGAGGCGGAGGCGGTCGACAACTGGCGGAAGCGGATCAAGTACGACCTGCTGATCCAGAAGATGGACAAGACGCCCCCCGAAGAGGCCAAGGATAAGCTCTCGCGGCGCTATCGCAGCTTTGCCAAGCGGATGCACCAGATGACCGCCGACGAGCTCCTCGAGTCGTATCTCACGAGTCTGACCAGCTCGCTCGACCCGCACACGAGCTTTATGTCCCCCGGCACCCTCGAGAACTTCGAGATCGGGATGCGGCTCCAACTCGACGGCATCGGGGCCTCGCTCAAGGGCGAGGATGGCTACACCACCGTGGCGGAGATCGTCCCCGGCGGCGCCGCCGACCGTGACGGCCGGCTGACGAAGAAAGACCGCGTCATCGGCGTGGGGCAGGGGACCGAAGGGGATATCGTCGATGTCGTCGACATGAATCTCAACGAGGTCGTGAAGCTCATCCGCGGCAAGCGGGGAACCATCGTCCGCCTGAAAGTCATCCCTGTCGGCCAGACGGTGCCGAAGGAATACGACATCACCCGCGCGAAGATCGAGCTCAAGGACAGCGAGGCCCGCGGCGAGCTCATCGAGACCGGCAGCAAGCCCGATGGCACGCCGTGGCGGATCGGCTACATCAATTTGCCGAGCTTCTATATGGACATGGCCGGGGCTCGGCAGGGGCAGGCCGACTACAAGAGCAGCACCCGCGACACGAAAAAGCTGATCGACGACTTCCGCACGAAGGGGGTCGACTGCATCTGCCTCGATCTGCGCAACAACGGCGGCGGCTCGCTCCCCGAGGCGATCTCGCTGACGGGCCTGTTCATCGACAAGGGGCCGGTCGTGCAGGTCAAGGATGCCGAGAAGCGGGTCCAGCAATATGACGACGTCGATGCCGGTGTCTCCTGGGACGGCCCCCTCGTCGTTCTGACCAACAAGTTCAGTGCCAGTGCCAGCGAGATCGTCGCCGGGGCGATCCAGGACTACGGCCGCGGGCTCGTCATCGGCGACAATGCGACGCACGGCAAGGGAACGGTGCAGAGCCTCATCGACCTGGGGCGGCAACTCTTCCAGCGCCTCCCCAACGCCCCCTCGCTCGGGGCGATCAAGATCACGATGCAGCAGTTCTACCGCCCCGGCGGGCTCTCCACGCAGCTCGAGGGGGTGAAGAGCGACGTCGAACTGCCGAGCATCACGACCCACCTTCCGGTGGGCGAGGGAGATCTCGATCACGCGATCGAGTTTGACAAGGTGCCCCCGGCAAACTTCCAGCCGAGTGGGCGGGTGCCGCCGGCCATTCTCTCCACGCTCCGCGAGCGTTCCGGGCAGCGTGTGGCGGCCAGTGGCGACTTCGACAAGGTTGCCCGCGACATTGAGCAGTACAAGCGGCGCAAGAGCGAGAAGACCCTCTCGCTCCGCGAGGATGAATTCGCGAAGCAATGGAACGAGGGAAAGGCCGCCGACGACGAGGAAAAGAAGCTCGAGGAGCAGGCTGATCCACAGCGGCCGATCGTGAAACGCGACTACTACTTCGGGGAGGCGATGAGCGTCGTCGTCGATTACCTCGCGGCCCTCACCGGCGGTATCGACAGCCTCGCCAAGATCGTTCCTGTGGCGGCCGAACAGGCCGAGGCCCCGAGTCCGGCCCCCGCGATCCAGTAGCGATTCACGAGCGATTCTTTCATCAGTTTCCTCAATTCCCGCCCGATTTCTTCAGCCAGGGGCTCATCGATGTGGCGTGTGGCTGTGCTCCTCCTCGCGGTCATGGCCGCTGGGCCTCGGATGAGCGCTGGCGTTGAGCCCGAAACAGCGGGGACGATGCAGGAAGAAAAGCTGTTCGAGCGGGAGATCACGGTCACCGCGCGGCTCAAGTATCTTCTCGCGTTGCCCGCCGGCTACGAGTCCGGTACGGATCGCTGGCCGCTCCTGGTCTTCCTCCATGGAGCGGGGGAGTCGGGGAATGAGCTCGGGAAGGTGAAGGCCCATGGTCCACCGAAGCTGATCGCCGCTGGCGATCGTGTCTTCCCCTGCATCGTGGTCTCCCCCCAGAGCCCCGGCCGGGGCTGGAATCCTGACGTGCTCGCGGCGCTCGTCGACGAGATCTGCCGGGAATATCGGGTGGACGAGGATCGGATCTGGCTGACGGGGCTGTCGATGGGGGGCTTCGGCACTTGGGCGCTGGCCGCCGCGAAGCCCGATCGCTTCGCGGCGATCGTGCCGATCTGCGGCGGAGGGATTTCCTCCGAGGCCGACAAACTCGTCGGCATCCCCACCTGGGTGTTCCATGGCGCGAAGGACGCCGCCGTTCCACTCTCCGCATCGCAGCAAATCGTCGATGCGATCAAGGAGAAGGGGGGCGATCCAAAGTTCACCGTTTACCCAGAAGCCGGGCACGATTCCTGGACCCAAACCTACGCCGATCCGGCGCTGTGGGATTGGCTCTTCGCCCAGTCGCGGGGCCAGGGCCGGGGCGAATCGACGCCGGCGAAGTGAGTCTCGGCCCGGCCTGCGGCATCGTCGCGCTTCACGACAGGATCGGCGTGAGGACGTGGCCGTGGACGTCGGTGAGGCGGCGGTCGACGCCGTTGTGCCGCCACGTCAGCTTCGTGTGCTCGAGGCCAAGCAACCGCAGCACCGTGGCATGGACGTCGTGCACGGTGGTCGGGTTTGCCCGGTCGAGCGGCTTGTAGCCCCATTGGTCGCTCTCCCCGTGCGTGATCCCGCCGCGGATGCCAGCGCCGCACAGCCAATTGGTGAACACGAACGGATTGTGATCGCGCCCCCGGCCCGCCTGGGAGCTCGGCATCCTTCCGAACTCGGTCGTCCAGACGATGAGCGTGTCGTCGAGCAGGCCACGCTGGTCGAGATCCTTGATGAGGGCCGCCGCGCCGTGCGCCATGCCGCGGGCGAGCGGCCCGTGATCGCGCTCGACATCCTCGTGGGAATCCCAGTTGCGGCGCGGGAAGCCGTTGTCATTGCCGCTCCAGACCTGCACGAAGCGGACGCCGCGCTCGAGGAGCCGGCGGGCGGTGAGGCACTTGAGGCCGAAGTGGTGGGTTTCCTCCGGGATGTTGATCTCGGTCGGCCAGTCGGTCTTGCCCGGCTCGACGCCGTACATCCGCAGGACATGCTCCGGCTCGTCGGCCAGTGACAGCGCTTCAGGGGCCGCCAACTGCATCCGCGCTGCCAGTTCGTAGGTGCGGATCCGGGCCTCGAGGCGCCCGTCACCGCCGCGGCCGTCGAGGTGGGCCCGATTGAGGCGCTCGAGCGCGCGCCTGGTGGCGGTGTCGGATTCGGCCGTCAGCCACTGGGCCGATGCGTGGGGATGGAGGTCGGCGATCGGCTCGGCGGCCCCGGGCTGGACGACCGTGCCGCTGTACTGGGCGGGGAGGAAGCCCGCGTCCCAATTTTTGACGCCGTTGGAGCCGTAGCCCCGGTGATCGGGGAGGACGACGAACGTGGGAAGGTTGTCGTTGAGCGAGCCGAGCGCGTAGCCGACCCAGCAGCCGCCGCCGGGGAATCCCGGGAGAATGAATCCGGTCGACTGAAGGAGCGTCGCCGCGGAGTGAACCCCCGACGTGCTGACCATGTTGTGGATGAAGGCCATCCGATCGACGACCTCGCCGAGCGGGGCGACGGCGTCGGAGAGCATCTTGCCGCATCCCCCGTGGGCCTTGAAGTCCCACACCGGCTTGAGCCAGGGCCCCAGGCCGTTTTGAAAGGCCTCGACCGGCTCGCCGAAATCGCTCTCCTCACCGTGCCGTTTGACGAGCTCCGGCTTGTGGTCCCAGAGATCGAGGTGGCTGGCGGCCCCCGCCATGAACAGCTGCACGACCCGCTTCGCTTTGACCGGAAAAACGAGGGCCGGATGCGTGTCCCCCGCGGCGCGCGCCTCGCCGGCGAGGAGCGACGAGAGGGCCATCCCGCCGAGGCCGCCGGCGGCCGTAGAGAGCCAGCCGCGCCGCGAGAGGGGCACGCCGTTGCCGTGCGGGAAGGCCGAGCCATTGTGGGATGCAATTGTCATGGAGCCTCCGGGGGGCCGCCCGTGGAAAGGGCCGCCGAGTCATCGAATCAATCGATAAACGTGAACTCGTTGAGGTTGACGAGCGTCCGGCAGACGGCGGGGAGGCCGTGGGAGCGGAGCAACTCGAGCAGCACCCCCCTTTCCTCATCGGTCGGCGCCCGGCCGAAGGCGAGGCGGAAGGCGCGATCAACCTGGGCATCGGGGTCGTCCCCCGCCTCGCGCGCCACGCGCGCGGCAAACTCCACCGCTTGCGTCGTCATGAAGCCGTTGTTGAGCAGCGCCAGAGCCTGGATTGCCGAGAGGCTCTCGTTGCGCTTCTCGACCCGCATCGATGGATCGGCACAGTCGAGGCTCGTCATGAACGGCTGCGTCTGACTGCGAACGATGAAGCGGTAGATGCTCCGCCGCCAGGTGGAGCGGTCGGCCGGATCGGCGAGGTCGTAGCGGTAGTGGGGGGAGTGCTCCGGGTGCTCGATGCGGAAGTCCTGCCAGCCCGGGCCGCCAGCCGTGGGATCGAGCGTGCCGGCGGTGGCGAGGACCGCGTCGCGGATCGCTTCGGCTTCGAGTCGGCGGCGGTTCTGCCGCCACAACCGGGCGTTGCCGGAATCGATGGCGGCGCTTGACGAGTCGTCGTCGGCCCGCTGTCGCCAGGTGGCACTTCCGACGATGAGGCGATGAAGGCTCTTGAGCGACCCGCCCCGGTCCCGGAACTCGGCAGCCAGCCAGTCGAGGAGGGCCGCGTGGCTCGGCGGCGAGCCCATCCGGCCGAAATCACTGGGAGTGTCGACGATGCCGCGGCCGAAATGATGGAGCCAGGCCCGATTGACGGCGCTCCGCCAAGTGAGCGGGTTGTCGGGGGAGACGAGCCATTCCGCGAGAGCCTGGCGGCGGGCCCCTTCCGGGGCGTCGACGGGCAGTTCGAAACGGGCCGGAAGCATCGAAAGCGCCGAGAGCGCTCCGGGGCTGACCTCGCGGCCCGGCGCACTGACATTGCCGCGGGCGAGGACGTGAATCGGGCGCGGGATCCCGCCACGCTGCGTCGCTGTCACGGTGTAGAGCGGCCGCAGTGGCGGCAGCGACTCGCGCTGGCGGGCGAGGCCGGCAAGTTCCTCTTCAATGGTCCGCAGGCCGTCGGTCACTTCGAGGGGCACCTTCGCCAGGAGCTCGTCACGCTCCCGGCGGAGGGCGATCGCGTCGGCGCTCGGGCTCGGAAACTCTCCGTCAACGAGATTTGCCCGCTGCCAGCGCGGCGGGGCCTCGATCGAATCGATGGAGGTGACAGCGGCGCCGCGGGCGACGTTCGTGCCGTCGGCAGCGAGGAGATCGAGCTCGGCGATCGCGGCGATGAAGTCGTTCTGCCGCGGGGCGAGGCGTGTGGCGGTGACGCGGATGTAGCGGCTGCCGCCGGACACCCTGTCGACGGTGAAGACTTGCGGCACCGTGCCGGGATTGGGGAGATCGTCGGGACCCGAGTCGGCAAGACGAACGACGTTGGTTGCGAACGTCGGGTCGCTCGAGCCCTCGATCCGGAACCGGCGCGGGAACCCGAACCCGGCGCCAATGGTATTGAAATCGTCGTGGCAGGGATGGAGGACAACGCGCGCGATTGCGACCTCGCGGCCGAGATCGACCTGCACCCATTTTTCCGTGTCGGCGGCCGTCGGGCCGCTGGCGGCCACGATCTCCGAATGCCAGCCGAAGGCAGGCGTGGCGTTGCCACCGCCGGGGGCGGCGAGGGCCTTGTCGATCTCGGCGAGGCGGGCTCCCGCGGCCTCGGCCCGCCGGGCTTCGAGAGTTTTTTTCAGGCCGTCGAGATCGGCGCGGCGGACATCGAGCGCGGCATGGGCCTGCATCACGGCGGGATCGGGGGAGTAGGTCCGCTCGGTGCGGTCGAGGGCGGCGAACACGGCCTGGAGGGAGTAGTAATCCTCCTGGGAGACTGGATCGAACTTGTGCGCGTGGCACTGGGCGCACTGGATCGTGACGCTCGCGAAGGTGCCGATCGTGTTGGCGACCATGTCGTCGCGGTCGAGATGGCGAGCGATCTTGCCGTCGGTCTTCGTCTCTGGCACCTCGACATGGCCGATGAAGTCCCACGGGCCAGCGGCGAGCATGCCGGTCGCCTCGATGGCGCCTGAATCATCGGGGCGGAGGACGTCACCGGCGATCTGATCGGTCACGAACCGGGCCCAGGGGAGATCGGCATTGAAAGCGCCGATCACCCAGTCGCGGTAGGGCCAGGCATTGGGGCGCTGCTTGTCCTTGTCGTAGCCGTGGGTGTCGCCATAGTGGACGACATCGAGCCAGTGTCGCGCCCAGCGCTCGCCGTAGCGCGGCGAGGCGAGCATCCGCTCAACGAGGTTTTCATAGGCCGCAGGGTCGGCGTCGGCGACGAAGGCATCGATCTCTTCAGGTGTCGGCGGGAGGCCGAGGAGATCGAAGGAGAGGCGGCGGATGAGCGTCCGCCGGTCGGCCACGGCCGTGGGGCGCATCCCCTCTTTGGCGAGCGTGGCCCGCACGAAAGCGTCGATCGGGTTGCGGTCGGGCTCGACGCCGGGAAGTGATTGAAAAGCCTCCACAGGCGCCGGGGGATCGGGGCGGCGGATCGGCTGCCAGGCCCAATGGTCGAGACGCGGGTCGCGGTCGGCGTCCCCGTCGGCACCGGGCCAGGGGAGGCCATCGGCCAGCCAGGCACCGATGATGGCGATCTCGTCGGCCGTGAGCGGGGCCCCAGTGGGGGGCATCCGTTCGTCGGCGTCGGCGGTACGGATCCGGTCGAGGAGCTCCCCTTCGGTGCCACTTCCGGCGGTGGCGACAGGGCCGTACTCGCCCCCGCGGAGGACGCTCCTGCGCGAATCGAGCCGCAGCCCCCCTTCCTGTGCGTCCGCTCCGTGGCATTCAACACAGCGGGCCACGAGCAGCGCCCGGGCAGGGGCATGGCGATCGCCGTCGGCGGCGATGGACGGCTGCAGCGGGAGCAACAGCCCGACAACGATCACGAACCGGCAACGGACCGACAGCAGCAGAACCATGATTCGCCTCCCGGGCCTCCAGTTTACCCTGCGGCGGGACGCTTCGATCAGGGGCGTCAGGCCCGGGAGATTTCACGGTCAGGAGAGGATTCCGCGGACGACATGCCCATGGACGTCGGTCAGACGACGATTGACGCCGTTGTGGTAGGAGGTCAGCTTTTCGTGGTCGATGCCGAGGAGGTGGAGGATCGTGGCGTGGAAGTCGGGGATTGTCACCTCGTCCTCCACGACGCCGTAGCCGACATCGTCGCTCGCGCCGTGATGGTGGCCTCCCTTGACGCCGGCCCCGGCGAGGAAGCAGGTGAAGGCTTTGGGGTGGTGATCGCGGCCGGTGGCGCCGATCCCTTGTGTCACCGGACTGCGGCCGAACTCCGTCGACCAGACGACGAGCGTGTCGTCGAGCATGCCACGGTCCTTGAGATCCTTGATCAGCGCGGCGACGGGGCGGTCCATCGTCGCGGCCTGCGTGTCGTGGTTCTCCTTCATGTTCTCGTGGCCGTCCCAGTTGATCCGAGGGCTGCCGAACGAGCCGCCATTGAAGAGCTGAACGAACCGCACACCCCGTTCGAGGAGCCGGCGGGCCATCAGGCAGTTCCTTGAAAATCCCTTGTTCGTTGGGTCGTCGATGCCATAAAGCTCGCGGATGGCCGCCGGCTCGTCGTCGAAGCTGGTCGCCTCGGGGATGCTGACCTGCATCCGGGCCGCCAACTCGTAAGACCGCAGCCGGGCCGCGAAGTCGGTGTCGCCGGGGTGGAGCCGGGCGAAATCGCTGTTCATCTCCCTGAGGAGCCGAAGATCGGCGACGCGATCGGCCGGGGAGAGGCTCGCGGGCGTGCGGAGGTCGGCAATCGGATCGATGCTGTCGGTGCGGAAGGCGACTCCTTGATGGTTGGCAGGGAGAAAGCCGCTCGTCCAGTTGATCGATCCGCCGGCCGGCTGGCCGCGGGGATCGGGGAGGACGACGAACGCCGGGAGGTCTTCGTTGATCGTGCCCAGGCCGTAGCTCAACCAAGCCCCCATGCAAGGGAAGCCGTTGAGCGTGAAGCCGCTGTTCATCTGGAAGGTGGCCGGCGTGTGGTTGTTGCTCTTGGCGACCATCGAGTGAATGAAGCAGAGGTCGTCGGCGCAGCTGGCCAGATGGGGCAAGAGGCTGCTGACCCACGAGCCACTCTCCCCGTGCCTGGCGAACGGGTAGACGCTCTTCATGAGCATCCCCGGCTGGCCGAAGAATCCCAGATTCTCCCCCATCCCCTCGAGCGACCGGCCATCCAATCGCTCGAGCTCAGGCTTTTGGTCGAACGTCTCGAGATGACTGACGCCGCCGCTGCAGAAGATCTGCACGACACGCTTCGCCTTGGCGGGGAAGTGGAGGCCGGAGCCCGCGGCGGCGGGGACGTGGCCCGGCGTCATTGCCGACGACTCCCGGGCGAGCAGCCAGGAGAGGGCGATGCTCGCCAGACTGCCGCTGGAGTTGGAGAGGAAGTGGCGGCGGGGGACGAGCGGGGCTGGAGCCACGGGCTGAGCTGATGCCGGCAGGGATTCATTGAACATAGAGAAACTCGCTGGAGTTCAGGAGGGCCCAGCAAACACTTCCCAAGCCCCGGGCCTGGGCCGCGGTGACGGCCCGTTGCCGTTCCTCGTCGCTCGCTCGCCGCCCCAGGGCCAGTTCGTAGGCGCGATCGATCGCGACGGTCAATTCGCCCCCGGCCGCTTCGAGCGCACGCCCGGCCAGCCGGTCAGCCTGCCGCTGGACAAAGCTGTTGTTCATCAGCGCCAGCGCCTGGAGCGGCGTGATCGTCTCGCCACGCGTCGGCGTCTTCACCGACGGGCTCGGGCAATCGAAGGCGTCGAGGAGTGGCTCCTTCCCCGAGTTGACGTTCATCCGGTAGACGGTGCGGCGGTTGTACTCGGGATCGTCGCGGTCAACGGGGTGATAAAAGGTGGCGTTGAAGCTCGTCGTCGTGAAGGGGCGGAAGCTCGGGCCCCCCACGGCCGGGTTGAGCTCGCCGCTGACGGCGAGCATGGCGTCGCGCACCACCTCGGCCTCGAGCCGCCGCGGCGGGTAGCGCCACAGAAGGATCGTGTCGGCATCGATGGCCGCCGCCGTCTCGTCGTGGGTCGAGGCCTGTCGGTAGGTCGAGGAAAGGAGGATGGCGCGGTGGAGGGGCTTGAGCCGCCATCCCCCGCGCACCAGTTCCCCAGCCAGAGCGTCGAGAAGCTCGGGATGGCTCGGTCGGCCGCCATTGAGCCCGAAATCGCTCGGCGTTGCCGCGAGCCCCCGGCCGAAGTGGTACTGCCAGATCCGGTTGGCGATCACGCGGGCGGGGAGGGGATTGGCCGGATCAGCGATCCAGGCAGCGAACCGCTTTCGCCGCTCCGCTTCGGGGGCCTCAGGCGTGAGCCCCAGATCGGCATTGACCGCGGTGATGGCGGAGAGCCCGGCAGGCGTCATGATCGCACCGGGGGACGTGACGCTGCCACGGTGGAGGAGTGCCGTCGGCGGGGGCTCAACACGGACGCCGACATACGACAGCTCGGCAGCGGCGGCGAACGCCTCGGCCTCCTTCTTCAAGCCATCGATCCGCGCCGTCGCCCCGGCGTGGCTGGCGCGCTGGGCATCGTCGAGGCAGGCGAGGATCTCACCGTTCGAGAAGGCGAAGCCTCCGGCCCGAAAGGTGGCGGCCACCTGGGCGTCGTCGAGGGCTGTGGCGTGAAGGGCGGCCTGGAGGATCTCACCGTCGAAGAATCCGTTGCCGGCGCCATGGTGCCGCAGCCCGAGGAGGACCGTCGCCCCCCCCTTCGCAAACGTCCGCAGCCCCGCCGCGGGGGTATACGGGGGCGCGTAGCGCTCGCCGTTGCGGTAGAGCGTGATGCTGTTGTCGGCCCGGTAGACCGCCGCCATGTGGACCGGTTGCCCGGCTGGCGATGTTTCCGGCGGGGCCTCGAGGTCGTGCGTCCGGACGAAGCCGCCGCTCCCGGCGATCCATTTCCTTGGCTGCCGTTCGCCAAATACGATCGCGTCGAAATCGCGGTCGGCGCTGCTTTCGATCGAGATCGCTGCTCCGCCCTCCTGGTCGAGATCCGACAGCATCACCCAGGCCTCGAGGGTCTTCTCCCGGATCGATTCTGGGATCGGATCACTTTCGAAGAAAGACTGGGTCTCCTTGAGGAGTCGGAGCCTTCCCGCCACGATCTCGGCTCCCCCGTGGAGCTTTCCGCCGGCAGGCTGGGCGCCATCCCGGAACGTCCAGCGGATCAGCGGCGCAGGGCCGGGGGGAAATGCGACACGATCCTGCGAGCGCTGGGCGGCCCGTCGGGCCCCTTCCTGCTCCAGCTCGGCAATCGTCGTTCGTGCGGCGGCGATCGCCTCGGTGCGGGCCGCGGCCTCTCGCTCGCGGACGGCGATCTCGGCCGGGGAAGTGATCGGCCGCTCCCCGTGCTTGACGCCATCGAACACGGCCTTGACGCGGAAGTAGTCCTCCTGGGGCACCGGGTCGAACTTGTGGCGATGGCAGCGGGCGCAGTTGAGCGTCAGGCCGAGGAAGGTCTGGCCGACGACGCTGATCATGTCCTCCATCTCCTCCTCGCGCGTGTTGGCACGCTGCGTGGCGTTGGCCTGGGCGTTGCCGGCCCTGTCCCAGGCGCCGCAGACGAGCATGCTCGTGGCAATGATGCCGTCGCTGGTCACCGGTTCGAGGACATCGCCGGCGAGTTGTTCCTGCATGAAACGGTCGTAGGGCTTGTCGTTGTTGAAGCTCCTGATGACGTAGTCGCGGTAGTGCCAGGCCCGGTCGCGTGGATGGTCGTATTCAAAACCCTCGCTCTCGCTGTAGCGGACGATGTCGAGCCAGTGCCGTCCCCAGCGTTCGCCGTAGTGGGGCGAGGCGAGGAGTTCGTCGACGAGCCCGGCCCAGGCGACATCGGAAGGATCAGCCATGAAGGCATCGACCTGCTCGGGGCTCGGAGGCAGCCCGATCAGATCGATGAACAGGCGGCGAATGAGGATGTTGGGATCGGCGGGGCGGGAGGGGGCGAGGCCGGAAGCCCCGAGCCGGTCGAGCACCCAGGCATCGATCGGGCCACGCGCCCACGGATCGAGCGCTGTGTCCGGGAGCGGCGTTTCCCGGAGCGGCTGGAGCGACCACCAGTCCCGGCCGGCGCGCTTCTCCGTGCTGAAAGCGAGGGGGTCGAGCGGCGTTTGCCCCCAGGGGCTGCCGGCTTCGAGCCAAGCCCGCAGCAGCGCCTTCTCTGCCGGCGGAAGCGGGTGGTCGGGGGGCATCTCGTCCGCTTCCACCCGCTGCCAGAGGAGGCTTTCGGTCTTCCCCGGCTCGAGGGCCGGACCGCTTTCCCCCCCCTTGGCTGCCGCGGCGGCGTCGATGAGCGAAAGCCCCCCGTCGGGGTCGAGCCCGGAATGGCATTCGAGGCAACGCGAGACGAGGAGCGGGGCGATCTGCCGGTCGAAGTCGACGGCGGGGAGGTGCGGCTCCTCCGCAGCAGCGCCCGGCGCTCCCGCGATTGCGGCGCCGATCGCGATCAGGATCAGGGTGAACGGGCGGTGGCTCATGGCAGATCCCCGTGACGTGCGCAGGCCCACGAAGGGGTCCACGGAAGCAGAGCAAACTCGGCTCGCGCGTTCCCGGCGAGAACGGAGCCCCCGGCACCGGTCGTCCCATCGGCCGTGGGGAGCCATACCGAACGAGATTCCTGTTCTGAAGGTAGATCGACGGCTCAGCCGCGTCAACGAGCTTTCCCGTCGGGGGATTGACCAAACTCCCGGAAACTCTCCGAATGAACGACGCCGCGCACCAGAGCCTTGATGGGATGGCCCTGTGCGGCGGTCCGGCGGAGGATCCCGTCAACGCTGACCCGGTCGGCGGGCACCAGTTCGCGGCCGAGCGCGAAACGGAGGAGATGGCTGGTAAAGGCCCTGGCGAACCGCTCCCGCTCCGCCAGAATCGCTCCCTTGAATCCGACGGCGCCCTCGAAGGGGTGACTGCGGAAGAGCGTGCCGCTGGCATCGACGTCGCGGCCGCTTGCGTAGCGGTCGCGCCACCGTCCGGTGATGTCGTAGTTCTCCAACGCGAAGCCGAGGGGATCGAGTTTTGTGTGGCAGCCTGCGCACGATGGATGCTCGCGATGGGCCGCGAAATGCTCGCGGATCGTCAGGTTCGGATCGGCCTGGTCCTCGGCGAGTGGCGGGACGTCGGCAGGGGGCGGGGCCGGCGGATCGTTGAAGATGACGTCCACGATCCACACGCCGCGGGCGACCGGGTGGGTGCGCTTCGGCCCGGAGGGCATGCTCGCCACAGCGGCGTTGGTGACAATCCCCCCGAACCGCGGGGCGTCGCAGGGAACACGGCGGAACTCGCGGAAGCGCAGTTGCTGCCGGAGCGTTTCGTCGTGGGCCGCGCGAGCGGCTGTCTCGGTCGGCGGCGCGGGAATCGCTTGATACCACGAGCGGAGAAAGTCGCTCTGGTAGTGCTCGGTCGGCGCGATCAGTTCCGCAAGGGCGCGCTCCTCGACGAACACCGCATCGAAGAGGAGGAGCGGCTCGAGGATCATCTGCACGCTCGCCGGCGTGCCCGGCACGAGGTGGAAGTCGCGGGCCAGGGTCGGATCAGGGGTCGCCGCCAGGGCGTTCTCGAGTTGCATCCACTGGGTCGGGAAAGAATCGAGAAAACGTTCGATCCGCGGGTCGGCGAGCATCCGCGTCACCGTCCGGTCGAGGACATCGGGATGGAGGATCGCCCCGCGCTCGGCCAGCCCGAGCAACGCCTCGTCCGGGCAACTCCCCCAGAGGAAAGCCGACAGTCGCGAGGCGAGGGCAAGGGGAACGTCCTCATGCCCGGTGGCGGTGACGCGGTACAGGAATCGGGGGGAAGAAAGCGCTGCCGCGGCCGTCTTCTTCATCGCCTCGGGGAAGGGGAGGCCCCGCTCCAGCTTCGAGAGCGCGAAGGCGGCGTAGCGGTCGATGGTCTCGGTGTCCACCGGGCCACGGAAGGCGGCGCGCAGGAAGCGGTGGAGTCGCCGCCGGACCTCCGCTTCGTAGTCGCTCTCCTCCGCCGGCGCGGCGAAGAACTCCCCCCAGATGCCGACGGTGTCGGGATTGAAGTCGGGGCTCTCGACGATCGAATGGGCCAGCCGCAGGAAGGCGTCGAGGAGGAGCGGAGAGAGGGTCAGCTCGTCGGCCTGGTTGTCGAAGCCATGCTCGGCGCGGAGATCCTTCGGATAGGGCTTGACCCCTTCGAGCCCGGGCAGCGGCTCGAGGGCGTGGGACGCGACCCGGACGACGTCGGGCAGCCGCGGCGGCGACGATGATCCCGGCGGCGCGAGGAGGTAGGGGTCGTACCGGGTCAGCAGCTTCTCTGGGAGCGGGAACAGATCCCGGGAGAGCCGGAAGAGATCACGGACGGTGTTGTTGTAGAGGAAGCGGTTGAGGCGTTGGAGCGGCAACGGCGGCGTGGCGATGCCCTGTGCGACTTCTCCGAGACGGTGTTGGAGCCAGCGGATCGCCTCCGAGCGTGTGGCGGCATCGAGCGACGGCTCGCCATCCGGGGGCATGGCGCCGGAATCGATGGCGTCGATCGCCAGGCCGAGGAGCCGGGCCTGTTCCCCGATCGCGGCATCCGTCGGGAGCGACTCGAAGCTGATCCCCCCGCTGGCGTCGCCGTCTCCATGGCAGCCGAGGCACTTCCCGGCAACCACCGGCGGAAGGATCGGTCCCGGCTCCGCCCCTGGGCCGGACTGCGGACCGGCGAGGAGGAGCGTGAGGGCGATGGCGATCGTGCTCCCGACGGCACTCATGCCGCGGAACAACGCTCGATCTCGATTGAGGATGTCTGCCACCGCGGTTCTCCCCCGCCCGCCGCATCGGGCGGCGGGCCCGTTCCCCACAGCCTGCTACGCCAACAATTCGGAAATCACCCCGGTGCTGTCGGCAAACGAATCGATCTCGAGCCCCATCACCCTGGCAAGCGAGAGCCAGAGATTCGAATTGAGCGTGCCGCTGGGCATCTTCAGGAAACGCCCCTGCTTCACCTCCCCCTGCGCGGTGCCGGCGAGGATCATCGGGAGATCGAAGAGCTGGTGGGTGGCACCGTCTCCGAGCCCCGCGCCGAAGGCGACGAGCGAGTGATCGAGGAGGGATCGGCCGTCAGATTCCTTGATCTCCTTCATCCGGCGGATGAGGTAGGCATACTGCTCGAGGTGGAAGCGGTCGATCTTCTGAAGCTGCTTGAAGCCGTCTCCCTTCTGGTTGTGCGTCATCTCGTGGTGCTGGACGGGCTGGTCGAAAACCCCCTCGTACGTGAGCGTCGCATCCCAGCGCTCGGGGCCGATCATGAAGGTGCAGACGTCGGTGATCCCCATCCGGAAGGCCGTCAGCATCAGGTCCATCTGGAGGCGGATGTACTCGCCGCGCGGCAGCACCTCCTGCGTCGGAATGCGGACGTCGGCCTCGGTGAGGAGCCGGTCCATCTTCCCGATGCGGCGTTCGATGCCGCGGATCATCTCCATGAATTCGTCGAGCGTGCGCCGATCTTCGCGGCCGAGACGCCGGGCGAGGGAGCCGGCATCGGCAAGAACCAGATCGGTGACGTCGGCGACGTGATCGCGGTATCCCTGGCGGAGGAAGAGCCGGTCGTAGAGCTTCTGCGGCTCGCGGATCGACGGCGCGATCCTCCCCGGCCCGTACCAGGAGATGTTGTCGAACTCGATCGGCTCCTTCGGCGCCGTGAATCCGTTGCAGCTGATCTCGAGGGTGTTGAAGACGGTGGCATGACCGACCGCGTCGCCGATCACCTGGTCGAGCGTGCGGCCGTTGGGATGGGCGATTCCCCGATCGGCGGCCATCTTCGGCGAGACGCTCGTCAGGTAACACGATGCCCCCTGGGCGTGGACATCCTGGCCATCCTTAAAACTTCGGTCGAGGCCGGTGATGAGCGTGATGTCGGCGACGTGCTCGGCAAGTGGCTGGAGCGTCTCGGTCAGCTCGAGGGGATGAATGCCGGGGGTGTTCTTGATGCGTCGCTCGTGCTTGATCTTGTCGGCTTCGAAACCTCCGATGAAGTCCGGGGCGTCGACATGCTCCTCCCCCGGAAAGAAGCAGCGGCGGACGATGCCGTTGGGGAGATAGACGATCGCGAGTTTCTTTCGCGGCTGCGCAGACTCAAGGGGAAGCCCGTCGGCGGCGGCAAGCGAGGGGAGGAAGGGGAGAGCCAGCAGCGCCCCCTCGGCGCGGAGGAAGGATCGGCGCGAGAGGTTCATGGAGGGCTCGCCGGCGGGTGGATCGGTCGGGGGGCGTCCGTGCCGGAGATAAGGATACCGGGGATTCCAGCGAGGGCGCCGAGGGCGTCGGGGTGGGCCAGCACCGGGCCGATCTCGGCGAACACGCGGCGAGGATCGACCTTCTGTTCGCGGTAGGCTTCGCGGGCGAAGCGCAGGTTGCTCC